>NZ_JAPCIZ010000045.1:0-36678 GCF_027707725.1 Aeromonas sp. QDB25
TGAGGTGTTGAGCACAGGGATTTGAACCCGCATCCGACAAGGGATTTGAACCAACCTTCTGTGGTGCTGGAGAGGTAGAACCAGTGGCTCAAACACCAAAAGCAGAGGGGGGACTTTCGCCAACAGTAACACCCAAGGTAACACCACAACCAAACATCAAACCTTCATAAGCAATAAAAACAATAACTTAAAATTACAATTCAGACTCCCCAGGGGCCACCATTTTCACACAAAGCCGCTCTTTTGAGCGGCTTTGTCGTTTCTGGCGCTCACCATAGTCTGTCCAGATCCTCGGCATAGAGCGCCATGGCGCGCCGGTAGGGAAGCAGGGCGGGATCCGTGGTGGTGGTCGCGAGGATCCCCAGCAGCGTCTCCATCCCCTCCTTGCTGCGCCCCAGGTTGTAGCAGGTCATGGCACGAAACACCTTGAACTCCAGGGCATCGGGGAAGCGGGCCAGGGCCTCGTCAAAGGTGGCCAGCGCCTCGGCATGACGGCCCGTGGTGCGATAGGAGCTGCCAAGTCCAAGCAGGGCCCCGCGCAGCGACGCCTCGCCAAGCCCCAGCGACACGGCCTTCTGATAGAGCGGAATGGCCTCGGCCTCTCGCCCCAGCGTGTCGTGCAGGCTGGCCACTTCGTAATGCAGCTCGGCGTGGGCCGGGTGCGCGATGAGTTGCAGCAGACCGTGCTGACGGGCTTCCTCGATCCGTCCCTCGGCCTTGAGGGTGTCCAATAGTTTCATATGCGCTCCTGCATGGGAATGAAGGATCAGTATGCCTGCCGGCAGGCTGGCGGGGAACGGGTCATGGGGCCATGAAAAAGGCCTCCCGCCGATGGCGGGAGGCCTGGTTCGGCGCCGGGGCGCAATGGCCCCAGCGTGTGTCCAGCCTTACTGGGCGCTCAGGCTGTAGGCCAGGGTCTGGTCGTTGAAGCGCACCACATAGGCACCGGCCACTGCCGTGGTGATGTCTGCCCCGGCCAGCTCGGCCACGCCATCCTTGTTGGTGTCGCCGTAGTTCTGGGTCCAGTCCCCCTTGACGTCGAACTTGAAACGCTGGCCGCCGTTGCCATCACCGCTGCCGGTGAAGGTGACGCTGGCCTGCCAGAGGTGATCACCGACCAGGGACATGGGGGTGGTGCCCCAGTTGTTGGTGGTGCCGCGAATGTTGAGGCTGGCGACATTCTTGGCATAGATGACGCTCACCGGAGTCAGGCTGTATTGCAGGGTCTGATCGTTGAAACGCACCCGGTACTGGCCGATGACCGAGGTCAGGATGTCACTGCCGGTCAGTTCGGCCACGCCGTCCTTGTTGGTGTCGCCGTAGTTCTGGGTCCAGTCCCCCTTGACGTCGAACTTGAAGCGCTGGTTGGTCTGACCGTCGAAGGTGACCAGGGCTTCCCACTGATTGTCGGCGACCAGTGTCATGGCAAGGGAGCCCCAGGCATTGGGGGTGCCGCGGAAGTTCAGGGTGGGCAGTACGCTGGCGTAGGTGCCGTTGTCGTCGGTGACGGTCACGGTGGCACTGGCACTGGCGGTCAACCCTTCCGCATCGGTCACGGTGACCGTCACGGTATGGGTACCCGGGGTATCGAACCGGACTGTCTCGGTGGCGGCGGTGCCCCCGCTGGACCAGCTGTAGCTCACCACGCCGCCGTCATCGCTGGAAGCGGAAGCGTCGAACACCACGCTTTCCCCCGCCTTGACGCTGAGGGTCTTGGGGGAGAGGGTAGCGGCCGGTGCCTGGTTGCTGGTGAGGGGAGTGACCGTGTAGCGCAGATCGCTCTCGCTCAGGGTGATGCGGTAGGTGCCCGCCCCGCTGACCAGGATATCCTTGCTGCTGCCCTTGTCGGCGATGCCATCCCCTTCGTTGTCGCCGTAGTTCTCGGCCCAGTTGCCGAAGACGTCGAACTTGAAGCGCTGGGCACCGGTGGCGTCACCGTTGCCGGTCAGGGTGAGGGTGGCGGACCAGACACGGTTGGCATCGACGGTCATGGGGGTGTTGCCCCAGGCGTTGTGGGTGCCGCGCAGGTTCATGCTGCTGAACTTGTTGCCCGGCAGGACGGAACTGCCGCAGGGGCTGGCCTTGGTGCAACCGGCGATGATGGCGGCCGCCTTCATGCCGGGGACGTTCAGGCTGGCCTTGCCGCTGCCATCGACGGTGACATAGCCGCCGCTGCAGTAGTCATTGCCCCCCAGGAGGTTGCAGTACTCGCCGGCCGGCAGGCCGGTCTGCACCGAGGCCACCAGGCTGCCGCTCTCGTTGTTGATGGCGACGAAGCCCTTGTCACCGCGGCTGAAGGCGATCTGGTTGTTGCCGTTGTCCCACCAGTTGCTGACGGGCTGGCCTTCGGTCCGGTTGTGGAACAGGGCCATGTTCATGATGGTCGGTCGGCGCTGTTCGCAGTTCCACTGGCTGTCCGTGCAGGGCGTGCTGCCCGGCGCCCCCTTGTCGGTTTCATAGGTGCCCATGTTTTCAAAGCGATAGCCCGACATCACCTGCTTCCAGCCATAGGGCCAGGCCATCATGAAGGTGTTGGCCAGATCGTAGCGGGCACCGCTCATGAAGGTGAGCATGCCGCCACCGCCGTGGCCGCGTTCGCGGTCGTGGTTGACCACGAAGACGAAGGCCTTGTTGGAGGGGAGCAGGCCCCAGCTCTCGCCCAGGGTCTTGAGGTTCTTGATCTGGCCGTTGAAGTTGGCGGCGAGATCGGTGCCGTATTTGAAGTCGGTGACGGTGTCGATATAGGTGTAGCGGCCCGGCTGAATGTCGGGGGACTCCCCGCCTGCGCCGATCACCTCCAGGTAGGCCCTGGGACTGCCTGCCTTGTCGAGGATGGCCTTCACATCGGCCGGCGCCATGTGCTTGGCCGCATCGATGCGAAAGCCCGCCACGCCCCAGCCGAGCAGGGTCTTCATGTAGGTGGCGATCTGATCCTGGACGTAGGATGAGCCGGTATTGAGGTCCGGCATGCCGTAGAGGGCGCCGTTCCAGACGTTGTTGCTGTCACCGTAGTTGGTGATGTCGCCGCTGTGATGGAAGTCGTTGTAGCCGAACTGGGGATATTGGTATTGCCCCGAGTTGTAGCTGCCGCCGCCGGTGGCGGTGCCCGAACCCGATGCCAGCTGGTTGAAGACAGCGTCGGCATAGACCTTGACCCCGGCCGCGTTGCAGCGGGCGATCATGCTTCTGAGCTCTGCCTCGCTACCGCCGAAGCTGTTGAAATTCTTGAAGCTGACCGGTTGATAGACGGTCCACCAGACCTGGCTGCCCTGCTTGTGCTCGGCGGGTGGGGTGATCTGGACGCCACCGAACCCCTTGGGCCCGAGCACGGTCTCGCACTCGTTGGCGATGTCGTTGAATTTCCATTGGAACAGGTGAACCATGACCCCTTCGGCACTGGCAGTGTGGCTGAAAGAGCCGAGTGCCGCCGCCAGCAGGGCGGTTCGAAACAGTGTGTTGTGCATGACGATTTTCCCTTCGATCTTGTTATTGACGTATCACTGTCGTGTAGTCGAACGGACAACAAACAACCTCGTTCAGCTCCGTAGCATTCATGAAATCGACGTGGTTGAAAATCGAACAAGCTGAATTAATTAAGAAATGTGAATGAAAATGCTTTCATGCCAGTCGGTGGCAGCAGGAGGATGCAGAGGGGAGCAGATCGGTGCGAGATCCCGTCAAGCGGGTAGCGAAGGGGATGAACAGGGGCCCCGCAGGGCCCCGTGAACGTTCAGACGTTGGGTTCCTGCTGCCCGGCACTGGCCCGGGCACGACGCCCTGGCAGCATGCGGGTGACCAGGTTGCTGCGCTGGCGCCAGGAGGTGTAGGCGATGGCGCACAGGTGCAGGGCGATCATGCCCTGGAGTGCCCAGGTGCACCACTCGTGCCAGTCGTCCGCCCCCAGATCGAAGCCGGTCTCGGTGTTCTGGAACCAGCCGGTCCCTGCGGTGGCGAGTACCAGCAGCCAGAGTGCCCAGACCGCCAGCTTGCCGCTGCCGTGATGGCCAGGGGTGGGCGGGGTCCGTTCGCGCAGGGCGTCGGCCTGATGGCGAAAATCCGCCCGGCTCGGGATGAGGGCGCGCAGGCGGGCGTGGCCGCGAGCGAAGGTGAGCCCCCACAGCAGGCGTATGCCGATGAGCACCATGACGGCGTATCCCATCCGCTCGTGCCACTCCTCGCCCGCCTCGTTGAGCCAGAGGTTGCCGATACAGATGGCCGCCACACCCCAGTGGGTGAGGCGCACCAGAGCATCCCAGTGGAAGGGATCAGCCTTTCTGCTTGGCATAGTTGTGGTACTCCTTCTTCAGGTCGTTGACCTTGGCCAGGTGCTCGCGCGCCTTGGCTTCGTCACCGGCCTGGAGGGCTGCCAGGCTGGCATCCAGCTCGGTCTGCACTTCGGTCATGCCTTCCAGGAACTTCTCCTTCTTGGCGGCGGGCATGTTCTTGCCCTTGGCGACGTCCAGCTGGGCCTTCATCTCCTTGATGTATTTCTCCATGGTGGCCGCGTCGTCGGCCTTGACGGCCTGCTTGTAGTTGAAGCCGATCTTCTTCATCGGCTGCTCCAGATCGCCGGCCATGGCAGGCAGGGCCATCAGGCCGAACATCAGGGGCAGCAGCAGGGGACGCACAGTTTTCAGCATGGGATTTCCTTATGAGACGACGAGATTGCAGGTTGTTATAGCACTCATTTGAGTGCGGTTTCACGCATCATGATGCCATGAAAGGACGATCATTGTATGAAGAAAGTGCGACCAATTGTGACGAATTGTGCAGGGGATTGCTGTGGGAATGTAGCCGAAAGAGAACGGTCACCGGATCTCGCCTCCGGCTGGGGATACAAGGGCGCGCATCTGGTCCGGGAAGGGGGTCGCAGGCAGTGAATCATGCTGCCATTATTTTTTACACATCGGTTTTTTAAAGTCAGGTGAGTTTTTCAGGTGTTTTTGTTTTTGAAAGCCACCACCCATGGACGATTCCACTGCCCGCACAGACGCCGTGCAACAAAAAAAGGGCCCGCAGGCCCTTTGAGTGATCGGGATCCGGCCCTTATTCGGCCTGCTCGCGCTCGATGGCACGCCAGCCGATGTCCTTGCGATAGAAGATGCCGTCCCACTGGATGCGACCAGCCAGGGCATAGGCCCGCTGCTGGGCTTCCTGCACCGTGTGGCCGAGGGCGGTGGCGCACAGCACGCGGCCACCCTGGGTCAGGCTGGTGTGTCCTTCCAGGCGGGTGCCTGCATGGAACACCTTCTCCCCTGCCACTTCGTCCACCGGCAGGCCACTGATGGGGTGGTTGCTGGCGTAGTCGCCGGGATAGCCACCCGCCGCCAGCACCACGCCGATGGCGGCACGGGGGTCATAGACGGCTTCCTTCTGATCCAGCTGGCCGGCACAGGCGGCGAGGCAGAGATCCACCAGATCGGACTGCATCCGCAGCATGATGGGCTGGGTTTCGGGGTCGCCGAAGCGGCAGTTGAACTCGATCACCTTGGGGTTGCCCTCGGCATCGATCATCAGGCCGGCGTAGAGGAAGCCGGTGTAGACGTTGCCCTCGGCAGACATGCCGCGCACGGTCGGCATGATCACCCGTTCCATCACGCGCTGGTGCACTTCGTCGGTCACCACGGGGGCCGGGGAGTAAGCCCCCATGCCGCCGGTGTTGGGGCCGGTGTCACCGTCGAAGGCGCGCTTGTGATCCTGGCTGGTGGCCATGGGCAGCACGTGCTCGCCGTCCACCATGACGATGAAGCTCGCCTCTTCCCCGTCCAGGAACTCCTCGATCACCACCCGGGCGCCGGCATCGCCGAAGGCATTGCCGGAGAGCATGTCACGCACCGCCGCTTCCGCCTCGTCGAGGGTCATGGCGACGATCACCCCTTTGCCGGCGGCCAGACCGTCGGCCTTGATGACGATGGGGGCGCCCTTCTCGCGCAGATAGGCCAGCGCTGGCTCCACCTCGGTGAAGTTCTGGTAATCGGCGGTGGGGATGGCGTGACGGGCCAGGAAGTCCTTGGTGAAGGCCTTGGAGCCTTCCAGCTGGGCGGCGGCGGCGGTCGGGCCGAAGATGGTCTGATCGGCGGCGCGGAAGGCATCGACCACCCCTTTCACCAGGGGGGCTTCCGGTCCGACGATGGTGAGGCCGATCTGGTTCGCCTTGGCGAAGGCCAGCAGGCCTTCGATGTCGGTGGCCTGGATGGCGACGTTCTCGATGCCCGGCTCAAGCTGGGTGCCCGCATTGCCCGGTGCCACGAAGACCTGGGTCACCAGGGGGGAGTGTTTGGCCTTCCAGGCCAGGGCGTGTTCACGGCCGCCGTTGCCAATGATCAGTACTTTCATCGTCTCGCTCGCTTCTGTCTGAGTTCACTGGCGCTGCGGTGGCACTGCCAGTGGAAAGGATCCGGTGCTAAAGAGGCAGGGCCGCCATCGGCGGCCCTGGGCTGTCAGTGACGGAAATGACGCATGTTGGTGAACACCATGCACATGCCGTGTTCGTTGGCGGCGTCGATCACCTCCTGGTCGCGCATCGAGCCACCTGGCTGGATGACGCAGGAGATGCCCGCGGCAGCGGCGGCATCGATGCCGTCGCGGAACGGGAAGAAGGCGTCGGAGGCCATGACGGAGCCCGCCACGGTCAGCCCTTCATCCTCGGCCTTGATGCCGGCGATCTTGGCAGAGTAGACGCGGCTCATCTGGCCGGCGCCGACGCCGATGGTCTGGCCGTTCTTGGCGTAGACAATGGCGTTGGATTTGACGAACTTGGCGACCTTCCAGCAGAACAGCAGATCCTGCAACTCGGCCTCGGTGGGCTGACGCTGGCTGACCACGGTCAGATCCCCGAGCGTCACCATGCCCAGATCGCGCTCCTGCACCAGCAGGCCGCCGTTGACGCGCTTGAAGTCAAAGCCTTGCGCCGGGGCAGTCCACTGGCCGCACTCCAGCAGGCGCACGTTCTGCTTGGCGGCGACCGCCTCGCGGGCTGCCTGGCTGATGCTGGGGGCGATGATCACTTCCACGAACTGGCGGGCGACGATGGCCGCGGCGGTCTCGCCGTCCAGTTCGCGGTTGAAGGCGATGATGCCGCCAAAGGCCGAGGTGGGGTCGGTCTGGTAGGCGCGATCGTAGGCAGCCAGCAGGTCGTCACCGATGGCGACGCCGCAGGGGTTGGCATGCTTGACGATGACGCAGGCCGGTTCGCTGAACTCCTTCACGCACTCCAGCGCCGCATCGGTGTCGGCAATGTTGTTGTAGGAGAGGGCCTTGCCCTGCAGCTGGATGGCGCTTGCCACCGAGCCCGGCGTGGCCTGCTCTTCGGCGTAGAAGGCGGCAGCCTGGTGGCTGTTCTCGCCGTAGCGCATGTCCTGCTTCTTGATGAACTGGCTGTTGAAGGTGCGGGGGAAGCGGGACTCTTCGTCGCCTTCCTTGTTTTCGCCGTAGGAGGGCACCAGGGTGCCGAAGTAGTTGGCAATCATGCCGTCGTAGGCGGCGGTGTGCTCGAAGGCGGCGATGGCCAGATCGAAGCGGGTGGAGAGGGTCAGGCTGTTGCCGTTGCCATCCATCTCGGCGATGACGCGGTCATAGTCTGAGGCCTTGACGACGATGGTGACGTCCTTGTGGTTCTTGGCAGCGGAGCGGACCATGGTCGGGCCGCCGATGTCGATGTTCTCGACGGCGTCTTCCAGGGTGCAACCGGCTTTGGCCACGGTGGCGGCGAAGGGATAGAGGTTGACGACGACCATGTCGATGGGGGAGATAGCGTGCTCGGCCATGATGGCGTCATCCCGGTCGCGACGGCCGAGAATACCGCCGTGTACCTTGGGATGCAGGGTCTTGACCCGGCCGTCCATCATCTCGGGGAATCCGGTGTAGTCGGACACCTCGGTCACCGGCAGGCCCGCATCGGCCAGCAGCTTGGCGGTACCACCGGTGGAGAGCAGGGCCACGCCACGCGCGTCGAGTGCCTTGGCAAATTCCAGGATGCCAGTCTTGTCAGACACACTCAGCAGTGCACGGCGAATGGGTCGAGCTTGTTCCATCACACTATCGTCCTCAGCATAACGGGGACCGTTCCATGGGAGGCGAGGCTCAACACACAGAGAGTCCCCAAATAAATGGAAGTGGGGGATTTCGCAAACCACTCTCGCCCGGGGCGGCCGTTGGCAAAAGCGTTTTAGGAAATGCCCGCTTGACGCGACGCTCTCTTGTGGGCGCGTATTCTACACAAAAAATGTGACCTGTGGTGGATTTTTTAAAGAGACAAACCCTTGTGGGATGCGGCGTTAAACGTTTTCTGGTGAATTTTTGTGAAACGTTTGTCTTTTCAGTGTTTTGGGGATAAATGGCCGGCAAGTGGGGGGTTAGCTGCTGCTTTCCTGCCTTTGACTGGCAATCGCCGGGCAAAGAGGTGATAGTGGAGGCCGGTTTATATTGAGTACCATGTCGGGAATGTCATGCGGGGGGAG
This sequence comes from Aeromonas sp. QDB25, assembly GCF_027707725.1. Classification (NCBI taxonomy): domain Bacteria; kingdom Pseudomonadati; phylum Pseudomonadota; class Gammaproteobacteria; order Aeromonadales; family Aeromonadaceae; genus Aeromonas; species Aeromonas sp. QDB25. The sequence continues at coordinate 8,460 of NZ_JAPCIZ010000045.1, forward strand.
AGGACCATGTATCGGATCGGTGAACTGGCCAAGGCGTGCGGGGTGAAGGCCGACACCCTGCGCTTTTACGAGAAGAACGGCCTCATCTCGCCGGGCATTCGCAACGAATCCGGCTATCGCCTCTACGGGGAGCAGGACAGGCGGCGGCTGGAATTCATCATCCGCGCCAAGTCGGTGGGCTTCTCCCTCGCGGACATCGGCGAGCTGCTCGCCCTGGACACCAACAAGGCCAAGGTCACCTGCCAGGAGGTAAAGGCGGTGGCCGACACCAAGCTCGAACAGGTGGAGCAGAAGCTCCTGGAGCTGACCCGTTTTCGCGAGAACCTGAAGGCCCTCTCCGACATCTGCTGCGGCGGCCCGCGCTCGGCGGAGCACTGCGCCATCCTCGAGACCCTGGAGTCCGGCGCCCCTTCCCGCCACGAGCACCACGACCATGAGCACTGAGCTGCGCCGGCCCCGGGTCTCCGCCTTTCTCGCCCTCTCCCTCGACGGTTTCATCGCCGGGGAGGGAGGCGATCTGGCATGGCTGGCCCCCTATGGTGGCGACGGGCCGGAGGAGACCGGGTACAGCGCCCTGATGGCGAGCGCAGACACCCTGCTGATGGGGCACAACACCTACGATATCGTAAGCGCCTTTCCCGAGTGGCCCTACGGTGACAAGCCGCTGGTGGTACTGACCCACAGGCCCGCCGACCCCCGTCCTCGGGTCTCCTTCCGGCAGGGGGCGCTGGCGCAGGTGCTGGACGAGTTGTGGCAGGGGGGAAGCCGTCACCTCTATCTGGATGGCGGGGAGCTGGTGAGGCAGGGTCTGCAGGGGGCCCTGGTGGACGAGCTGACCCTGTTCTGGGTGCCGGTCACCCTGGGGGGCGGGATCCCGCTCTTTACCGGGCCTCTCCCCACAGGGTTGAGACCGGTGTCGAGAGCCGTGCTGCCAAGCGGCCTGGTGCGGGTTATCTATCACCCCGCCTGACAGCTTGCACGGGGGAGGCAAGAGGCGCACAATCGGCGCGTTTTTCGCCACCGGCCCTTCCAGGCAGGGACGATAGGCAAACACGACAACCCCATCAAGGAGCCCATATGGTCAAGAAGAAGGTGACCTGTGTCACCGCCGAACCCGCCTGCGAACATCAGCGCGGCATCATTCAGGACAACCACCTCAAGGCACTGGTGACCTCCCCCCTGTTCCAGGCCAGGGTCGAGCCGAGCAAGAAGGGCAAGGGCAGCTATCAGCGCAAGGCCAAGCACGGCAAGCGGTGGGAGCCCGGCCAACAGCAGATGGCAAGCGTCTGCTGCTGAGCGGGTTTCCACCCCTTCATCTCAAGACAATCAGGGCGCCCATGGCGCCCTGATTGTTGTTGCGAAAGCGACCGTTTGCTCACGGCTTCGCTGCAAGATGTGTGAACGCCTTCTTACTCGTCCATAAAGAGTTCGAGCAGCACGTTGAGGTAGCGATGGCCGAGGGGGGTGAGCTGCCAGCTGTCGCCGAGATCCTCGATCAGCTCCTTGCTCTGGGCGATGTCCAGCACCGTCTCCACCCGCTCCAGCGCCAGGCCGGTATAGGCCTCGAACTCCGCCTTGGGGGCCGGTTCAAACAATCTGAACCGGTTCATGAAGTACTCGAGCGGCAGATCGTCCGCGCTCACCTGCCACTGCTCGTCCAGATAGGGGCGGCTCGGGTCCAGATACCCCTTGGGGTGCTTCACCTTGGCGGTGCGCAGGATCTGGCTGTTGGCAACATCGGTCACCTTGCCGTGGGCGCCGCAGCCGATCCCCAGATAGTCGCCGAAGCGCCAGTAGTTGAGGTTGTGGCGGCACTGGTAGCCCGCCTTGGCATAGGCCGAGATCTCGTACTGCTGATAGCCCTGGGCGGTCAACATGGCGTGGCCCTGCTCGTAGATGTCCCACAGGGTGTCATCTTCCGGCAGCTTGGGCGGCTTGGAGGCAAACGCCGTGTTCGGCTCTATGGTGAGCTGATACCAGGAGAGGTGCGGCGGCGCGCAGTCGATGGCCTGCTGCAGGTCATAGAGGGCATCGTCCAGGCTCTGATCCGGCAGGCCGTGCATCAGATCCAGGTTGAAGGTGGGAAGCGCGATGGCGTGAGCCAGGGCGGCCGCCTTGCGCGCCTCCTCGGGGCCGTGGATGCGGCCGAGGCGGGTCAGCTTCTCTTGCTGGAAGCTCTGCACCCCGATGGAGATGCGGTTGATGCCGGCCCGCTGGAAGCCGGCGAACTTGTCCGCCTCCACAGTGCCCGGGTTGGCCTCCATGGTGATCTCGCAGTCCGCCGTCAGGGGAATGCGCGCGCGCACCCCGTCCAGCAGGGCCTGCATGGCCGCCACGGAGAGCAGGCTCGGCGTGCCGCCACCGATAAAGATGGAGGAGAGCGGCCGTCCCTGGGCCCAGTGCAGATCCTGCTCCAGATCCTCCAGCAGGGCCGCCACGTACTCGAGGTGGGGCAATTCCCCCTTCTGGGCGTGGGAGTTGAAGTCGCAGTAGGGGCACTTCTGGACACACCAGGGCACGTGAATATAGAGGGAGAGGGGCGGCAGTTGCAGCATGGGGTTTCCAGTATTCAAAAAATCAAAAGGGGTCGGGTGGCCCTGGCTGCCGATGACAACGGGCCGGGCGCTGCCAACGAAACGGGGGCCGACGGCCCCCATTGTAGATGACAACGCGGCGGGAGGCAGCGCTTTAGTTGACTGCCGCCAGGGCCGCCTTGAGCTTGGCCAGGGCCTGGCCGCGGTGGCTGAGCTGGTTCTTCAGCTCGGCCGGCATCTGGGCCGAGGTGCAGTCGTGGTCGGGGACGAAGAACACAGGGTCATAGCCAAAGCCGTGCTGGCCGCGAGGCTCGTCGATGATCATCCCCTCCCAGCTCGCCTGGCAGATGAGGGGGGTGGGGTCGTCGGCATGGCGCATGTAGACCAGCACGCACCAGAAGCGGGCGCTTTTCAGGTAATCCGGGGCGCCCTTGAGCTCGGCCAGCAGCTTGTCGATGTTCTCCTTGTCGCTGGCACCAACGCCGGCAAAACGGGCGGAGTAGACGCCGGGACGGCCGTGCAGCAGGTCCACTTCCAGGCCGGAGTCGTCGGCCACGGCGGGCAGGCCGGTGACGCGGGCGGCGTGACGGGCCTTGATGATGGCATTCTCGACGAAGGTGGTGCCGGTCTCATCGGCATCGGAGACTGAAAACTCGCTCTGCGGGATCACCTGGATCTTCATATCGGCCAGCATGGCGGCCAATTCCTTCACCTTTTTCTGGTTCCCTGTTGCCAGGACAAGCTTGTTCATCACACACCTCCGCAAAAATAATCTGCGCATTCTATGCGGGGGCGGGGCCGAGTAAAAGCGCAATTGTCCGATGCTGGGTTCCGTTCGGGCTACAATCTGTCCGGCGTGACAAGCAGATAAAATACATCTTTCCCATAGGGAATAACCGAAGTGATTAAATACCATTTCAATTCATTACTGTGAGTCAGTAGACTCGCGCACCAATCGATATTCCTAGGGCTTGAGGTGACTGATGCCATTGATTCTTCTGCTTGTATTCCTGGTGTTGTTCAGCCCGCTGGCCATCGACATCTACCTGCCCGCCATCCCGCAGATGGCCGAGCAACTGGGGGCCGAAGTGACCCTGATGCAGGGCACCATTACCTGGTTCCTGTTCAGCATGGGGATGGGACAGTTGCTGGTGGGCCCGCTCGCCGATCGCTATGGCCGCAAACCCGTGGCCCTGGGCGGCGTGCTGCTTTATGGCTTGAGCGCGCTGGGCGCCGGTTTTGCCGCCAGCCTAGGTGAGCTGATGCTGGCGCGGGTGTTGCAAGGCCTGGGGGCCTGCGCCACCTCGGTGGCCGCTTTCTCGGTGGTCCGTGACAGCTATGGCCCCAAGAAGAGTGGCCAGATGATCTCCTACCTGAACGGCGCCATCTGCTTCATTCCCGCGCTGGCCCCTCTGCTGGGTGGCTGGCTCACCGCCAAGGCCGGCTGGTCGGCGAACTTCTGGTTTATGGCCGGGTACGCCGTCGTGGTCGGCAGCTGGCTGCTGTGGCGGATGCCGGAGACTCGCCCGGAAGAGACCAGCAGCAGCGGCCCGCTCATCAGCTGGTCCCGCTACAGCCCGGTGTTGCGCTCCCCGAGCTTCCTGTTCAACGCGGCCCTGTGCATGCTGGCGATGGCGGTGATCCTGGCCTATGTCACCGCGGCGCCGGTGCAGCTGATGGTGAAGCTGGGTCTGGACATGAACGGGTTCAGCTACTGGTTCACCGCCAACGCTGTCCTCAACATCCTGGCCTGCTTCCTGGCTCCGCGCTTCATCGCCAGGGTAGGGCCGAGACGGACCCTGCGCCTCGGCCTGCTGGTGCTGCTGATCTCCGCCATCTCCCTGACGCTGGCCATGCACATCCCGCATCCGCTGGCCATGATGGGACCGGTGTTCCTCTCCAGCATCGGCTTCGCCATGATCCTGGGCGCCGCAGCCGGCATGGCCCTGGCTCCTTTCGGCCACTGCGCCGGCACGGCGGCGGCCCTGCTCGGTCTGTTCCAGATGAGCGGCTCTGGCGCCCTGGTGGGGCTCACCGGTGCCTTGATGCCGGATCCCCTGAGCCAGCTGGCCCTGCACATGTGGCTGTTGCTGCCCCCCTTGCTGGTACTGATGACACGTCAGGGGCGGCGCTTGTGTTTGCAATAAATCCTGTGCTCTGATGAGCACACTCAGGGGGCCTTGAGCCCCCTTCTCTTTATGCAGGCGATGGCTCGCCTGCTCCCCATGACATTGCTACCCGTGGAGACAACCGCATGAGCCACACAATCAACGCCGCCCTGGTGGGTTATGGCTTCGCAGGGCAGACCTTTCACGCCCCCTTTCTGACTAGCACCCCCGGTCTCGCCCTGCGTTGGGTGGTGAGCCGGGATGCCGCCAAGGTGCAGGCCGAGTTGCCCGGTTGCCTCGTCGGTTCCCTTGACGAGGTGCTGGCGGACGAGACCGTGGATCTGGTGGTGATCGCCACGCCGAACGACACCCATGCTCCCATCGCCCGCCAGGCTCTGCTGGCGGGCAAGCACGTGGTGATCGACAAGCCGTTCGCCCTGGATCTGGCAGAGGCCGAGGCGCTGGTGGTGCTGGCCGAGGAGCAGCAGCGCCTGCTCAGCATCTTCCACAACCGGCGCTGGGACGGGGACTTTCTCACCGTGCGCCGCCTGCTGGCGGAGGGGGCGCTGGGAGAGATCGCCCAGTTCGAATCCCATTTCGACCGTTATCGCCCCGAAGTGCGCCAGCGCTGGCGCGAGGCGGGTGGCCCGGGCTCCGGCCTCTGGTTCGATCTCGGCCCCCATATCCTGGATCAGTCCCTGCAGCTGTTCGGCCAGCCTGACTGGATCCAGGCCGATCTCGCCCGGCAGCGCCCGGGGGCGCTGAGCGACGACTACTTCCACGTGGTGCTGGGCTACGGCGAGAAACGGGTCATTCTGCACGGCAGCTGTCTGGTTTCCGCCACCATGCCCCGTTTCGTGGTGCACGGCAGCGAGGGCTCCTTCATCAAGTTCGGCATGGACGTGCAGGAAGAGCAGCTCAAGCAGGGCAAGCGCCCTCCGGCGGCGGACTGGGGTGCGGATCCGCAGCCCGGCCAGCTCAGCCGGATCCGGGACGGCGAGCTTGTGCAACAGACCCTGGCCGGTGAGGCGGGGGACTACGGCGCCTACTACCGCGCGGTCTGTGCCGCCATCAAGGGAGAAGGGGCCAACCCTGTGCCCGCCCCCGAGGCGCTGGCGGTGATGGCGCTGCTGGATCTGGCCAGGGAGAGCGACAGCCAGGGGCGGCGTCTTCCTTGTCAGAAGCTGTCTGATTGAGGCGATTTAACGGCTCGACAGGCGGAAGGTAAAATGACAATTTTTGAGCATCATTCGACTCTAATTTGGTGTTTTGTTGTGTCGCCTTGTGAGTTTGTGGGTGCTTTATATTAATATTTGTCGTTAAAGTAGTTTCTCTTATCAAGGCAACGAGAAAATATCATTGTGATACGCGTTTTCATCGGGCGCGTATGGAGATATATTTCGCGCGCCTTCGGGCTCATGCCGGTGGTTTTTCTGCCGGGAGCCGGGGCGCTGTGATGGTCATTCACACCATCTCTCCATCTTTTTTTGAGGGTATGCACATGAACAAAGTACTGGTAGCCGGTATCCTGGGTCTGATGTTGACCGCCTGTGGTCAGAAAGAAGAAGCCGCCGCGCCGGCCGCTACTCCGGCTGCAGAAGTTGCTGCCACTGTTGAGAACGCCGCTAGCGAAGCGTCTGCTACCGTCGAGAAGGCTGCTTCCGAAGCGACCGCTACTGTCGAGAAGGCTGCTGCTGACGTAGCCGAGAAGGCTGAAGCCGCAGTGAGCGATGCCAAGGCCAACTAAGCCAGCACCTCATTGAAAAACGGGCCCGGCGCGAGAGCGCCGGGCCCGTTTTTTTATGGCCGGGAGGCGGGCCCGCTCAGGGCAGCGGTTCCACCAGCAGAATATGGGAGTCATGCCCCGTCACCCTGACCCTGGTGCCCGCAGGGAGCGGCTGACCGCAGCGCACCGTCCAGACGGTGTCATCCAGATGGACCCGGCTCATGCCCTGGCTGACGTCATCCAGCAGGGTCAGCTCCCGTCCCAGATAGCTCTGCATCCGCTCGTTGATGGGGGCGGCGGCATCCTGCCCGGAGCGATCCCGGCGGTGCTGCCAGCGCCACCAGGCCCAGGTGGTGATCAGGGACTGCACCGCAAACAGCAGCAGCTGCGCCTGCCAGCCGAAGGGCCAGACCAGCAGCAGGAGCCCCACCTCCAGGGCGGCGATGCCGGTCCAGAGCAGAAAGCCCACCGACCCCATCACCTCGATGGCCAGCAGCACGAAGCCGAGCCCCAGCCAGTGCCAGTGGGTCAGCCCCTCGAACAGGGCTGTCATGATTTGCCCGCCTTGCCGTCTTTGTTGAACAGCTCGGCCATGCCCGCCACCGAGCCTATCAGGCTGCCCGCTTCCAGGGGCATCATGATGATCTTGCTGTTGGGGCCTTCACCGATGCGGGCCAGGGCCTCGGTGTATTTCTGGGCCACGAAGTAGTTGATGGCCTGCATGTCGCCCTCGGCGATCGCCTGGGAGACCATGTGGGTCGCTTTGGCTTCCGCCTCGGCGGCCCGCTCCCGCGCTTCGGCGGCGAGGAAGGCGGCCTGACGCTCACCCTCGGCTTTCAGGATCTGGGACTGCTTCTCCCCCTCGGCCTTCAAGATCTTGGACTGGCGCACCCCTTCGGCCTCCAGCACCTCGGCTCGCTTCTGGCGCTCGGCCTTCATCTGGGCGTTCATGGCTTCCACCAGGGCGAGGGGCGGGCGCACATCCTTGATCTCGATCCGGGTCACCTTGATGCCCCAGGGGGCGGTGGCCGCATCCATGGTGCGCAGCAGCTTCTCGTTGATGGTGTCGCGCTGGGAGAGCATCTCGTCCAGCTCCATGGCGCCGAGCACGGTCCGCATATTGGTCATGGTGAGATTGCGGATGGCGCTGGTGAGATCATTGACCTCGTAGCCCGCCTTGCGGGCATCCACCACCTGCACGAAGCTGATGGCGTCGATGGTGACGTTGGCGTTGTCCCGGGAGATCACCTCTTGGGCCGGGATGTCCAGCACCTGCTCCATCATGATGATCTTGTGGCCGATGCGGTCGATGTAGGGGATCAGCAGGTTGAGACCCGGGGAGAGGGTGCGGGTGTAGCGGCCGAAGCGCTCCACGGTCCAGTTGTAACCCTGGGGCACTATCTTGATGCCGGCACTCAGGGTGGCGAGTACCAGGAATATGAAGATCCCCAATACAATCAATGACTCATTCATGATTAAGCTCCTTATGAAACACTTTCACTAGCCTAGGGTCTGGTGCCATCCACCACAAGCAGATTCGCTTCTCTATTGCCGCCACACGGCTTTACTAATTACCAAAACGCATTAAAGAGCATTTTTTATTATTTTGAGGGATAAGCGCTCCTGCCTATAGTCGCCCCAGATGTCGCGATGCCGAGGAGCGGGCCCTGATGGATTATTTACCTATGTTTGCCAGGTTGGAAGGCCGTCCGGTACTGCTGGTGGGCGGGGGCGAGGTTGCCCTGCGCAAGGCGCGCCTGCTGCTGGCGGCAGGTGCCCGGATCACCCTGGTCTCTCCCGCGATCGAGCCCGAGTTCCATGAATTTGCCGGTCGCTTCACCCATGTGGCGGCGCGTTTCGACCCGGCCCACCTGGCAGGGCAGATCCTGGTGGTGGCCGCGACCGACGATCTCGAGGTCAATGCCCTGGTCTACCAGAGCGCCACCGAGCGCGGTCTGTTCGTCAACCTGGTGGATGACCCCGAGCGCTCCAGCTTTATCTTCCCCTCCATCATCGATCGCAGCCCCATCGTGGTGGCCGTCTCCAGCGGCGGCAAGGCCCCCGTGCTGGTGCGTCTGTTGCGCGAGCGGCTCGAGAGCCTGCTGCCCCGCCACCTCGGCGGTCTGGCGGAGCTCTCCGGCCGGGTGCGCCGCCGGGCCAAGCAGGTGCTGGCCTCCCTCTCCGATCGCCGCCGCTTCTGGGAGCGCGCCTTTGCCTCCAACACCCTGGCCGGTCTGATTGAGAAAGCCGATTGGCAAGGGGCCGAGCAGTGGCTCAATGAGGGGCTGGACAAGGCCCAGACCGAAGTGGGGGAAGTGGTGCTGGTGGGGGCGGGCCCGGGAGATCCTGGCCTGCTGACCCTCAAGGCGCTGCAACAGATCCAGCAGGCCGAAGTGGTGCTCTATGACCAGCTGGTTTCCCCCGAGATCCTGGACCTGGTGCGCCGCGATGCCACCCTGGTGTCGGTCGGCAAGAAGGCGGGTGCCCACAGCGTGCCCCAGGAAGAGACCAACCGCCTGCTGGTGGAATACGCCAAAGCGGGCAACCGGGTGGTGCGCCTCAAGGGGGGCGATCCCTTCATGTTCGGCCGTGGCGGCGAGGAGCTGGAAGTGCTGGCCGAGGAGGGCATTCCCTTCTCCGTGGTGCCCGGCATCACCGCCGCCGCCGGTGCCACCGCCTATGCGGGCATTCCGCTCACCCACCGCGACCATGCCCAGAGCGCCGTCTTCATCACCGGCCACTGCCAGAAGGAGGGCAAGGAGCCCGACTGGCAGCAGCTTGCGGCCACCAACCAGACCCTGGTCATCTACATGGGGCTGATGCGCTCCGAGCATATCCAGCAGCAACTGGTGAGCCATGGCCGACGCGCCGCCACCCCCATCGCCATCATCGAGCGGGGCACCACGGCCCGTCAGCGGGTGCTGACCGGCACCCTGGCGGATCTGGCCGAGCTGGCCCAGCAGGCGGTGAGCCCGTCGCTTATCGTCATCGGTGAAGTGGTGGCCCTGCGCCAGCAACTCGCCTGGTTTGGCGAACAGGGGCAAGGGCAGGAGGCAGAAAGCGGCCACGAGCTCAAGCTGGTGAGCCTGACCTGAGAGGCGAGACCCGAATCGATTTGACGGTGCGGCCAAGGCGGCACCGAACTGAACCAACACCGCGCCCCGAGCAGGTGCGATAGCAATGAACCGAGGACCCAGACATGGACCGTGAAAGACTGACCCAACTGCAGCCATCCGATGCACAGAGCATCCGTGCAGGTGTCACCCGCGAGCGACTGACTCACCTGCAGCAACTGGAAGCCGAGAGCATCCATATCATCCGCGAGGTGGCCGCCGAATTTGAAAACCCGGTGATGATGTACTCCATCGGCAAGGACTCCTCCGTCATGCTGCACCTGGCCCGCAAGGCCTTCTACCCGGGCAAGATCCCCTTCCCCCTGCTCCACGTGGACACCAACTGGAAGTTCAAGGAGATGATCAAGTTCCGGGACGAGACCGCCAAGAAGTACGGGCTGGATCTCATCGTCCACAAGAACCCGGATGGTCTGGCCATGGACATCAACCCCTTCGTGCACGGCAGCAGCAAGCACACCGACATCATGAAGACCGAGGGGCTCAAGCAGGCGCTCAACAAATACGGCTTCGATGCCGCCTTCGGTGGTGCCCGTCGCGACGAGGAGAAATCCCGCGCCAAGGAGCGTGTCTACTCCTTCCGCGACAAGTCCCACCGCTGGGATCCGAAGAACCAGCGCCCGGAGCTGTGGCGTGTCTACAACAGCCAGGTCAACAAGGGGGAGAGCATCCGTGTCTTCCCGCTCTCCAACTGGACCGAGCTGGACATCTGGCAATACATCTATCTCGAGAACATCGACATAGTCCCGCTCTACTTCGCGGCCATGCGCCCCGTGGTGGATCGCGGCGGCATCAAGATCATGGTGGATGACGAGCGCATGCCCATCGGCCCGGAAGACGAAGTGAAGCAGGAGCTGGTGCGCTTCCGTACCCTCGGCTGCTACCCGCTGACCGGGGCCATCGAATCCAATGCCACCACCCTGCCGGAGATCATCGAAGAGATGCTGATCACCACCTCGAGCGAGCGGCAAGGGCGGCTCATCGACCACGATCAGGCCGGCTCCATGGAGCAGAAGAAGCGTCAGGGCTATTTCTAAAAAAATGTTCTAAGGAATCGCATCATGAACAACCACATTCAGACCGCCATCAGCGAACAGGGCATTGAAGCCTACCTGCACGCCCAGCAGCACAAGAGCCTGCTGCGTTTTCTCACCTGCGGCAGCGTGGACGACGGCAAGAGCACCCTCATCGGCCGCCTGCTGCACGACTCCCAGCAGATCTATGAAGATCAGCTCAAAGCGCTGGAGTCCGACAGCCAGAAGCTCGGCACCACCGGCGAGAAGCTGGACCTGGCCCTGCTGGTGGACGGCCTGCAGGCGGAGCGCGAGCAGGGCATCACCATCGACGTGGCCTACCGCTATTTCTCCACCGCCAAGCGCAAATTCATCATCTCGGACACCCCGGGCCATGAGCAGTACACCCGCAACATGGCCACCGGCGCCTCCACCTGCGATCTGGCCATCATATTGATCGACGCCCGCAAAGGGGTGCTGGATCAGACCCGCCGCCACAGCTTTATCGCGAGCCTGCTCGGCATCAAGCAGTTCGTGGTGGCAGTGAACAAGATGGACCTGGTGGAGTTCAGCCAGGAGGTGTTCGATCGCATCAGCCTGGAGTACCGCGAATTCGCCAAGAAGCTCAGCGTCGACACCATCCACATCGTGCCGGTCTCGGCCCTGGACGGTGACAACGTGGTGAACCCGAGCGACAAGCTGGCCTGGTATCAGGGCGAGACCCTGCTCTCCTTGCTGGAGTCTGCCGAAGTGGAGCGCGAGCTGGAACGCCATCCGGTGCGCCTGCCGGTGCAGTACGTGAACCGCCCCAACCTCGATTTTCGCGGCTTCGCGGGGACGCTCGCCTCCGGCATCCTGCGGGTGGGCGACAAGCTTGCCGTGCTGCCGTCCGGCAAAGAGAGCACGGTGACCCGCATCGTCACCTTCGACGGGGATCTGGAGTACGCCCTGCCGGGTCAGGCCATCACGGTCACCTTCGCGGACGAAATCGACATCAGCCGGGGCGACCTGCTGGTGGATGCGGCGAAAAAGCCCCAGGTGACCCAGAACGTGCTGGCTCACATCGTCTGGATGGGGGAAGAGTCCCTGCAACCGGGCCGGGTCTATGACGTCAAGCTGGCCACCAAGAAGAGCCGTGGCCAGGTGGAGGCCATCCGCCACCGCATCGAGATCAACAAGCTCGACGAGCTGCCCGCCTCCGAGCTCAAGCTCAACGAGATCGGCCTGTGCGAATTCAGCCTGACCGACCCGGTGGCGTTCGACCCCTACCAGGAGATCCGCGACACCGGCAGCTTCATCCTCATCGACCGGCTGACCAACGTCACCGTGGGCGCGGGCATGATAGTGGAAGGGGTCGCCGCCAAGGCGGTCAAAGGGCAGTACAGCGAGTTCGAAATCGAGCTCAACGCCCTGGTGCGCAAGCACTTCCCCCACTGGCAGGCGCTGACCATCAGTAACGCGTCGGACAAGGAATAAGCCCATGACCTGGCAACAATCCCTGGTGCTGGGTCTGCTGGCTGCCCTCGTCGCCCTGCTGATCCAGGGCCGACTCCGCCCGGCGCTGCTCTTCTCGGGCGCCGTGCTCATCACCTACCTGAGCGGCCTGGCGGACATCAACGCCGTGGTGGCGGGCTACACCAACAGCGCCCTGCTGACCCTGGTGTTGCTGCTGCTGGTGTCGCTCGCGGTGGAGAAGACCCGGGTCATGAGCTGGTTTGCCAACCTGGTGGGCACCGGCTCCTTCAACAAGGTGCTGGTGAAGGTGTGGTTTTCCACCGCCTTCCTGTCGGCGTTCGTCAACAACACCGCCGTGGTGGCGTCCATGCTGGGGGCGGTCAAACGCAACCCCAACCATGCGCCCTCCCGGCTGCTGTTGCCCATGTGCTTCGCGGCGACCTTTGGCGGCGTACTGACCCTGATCGGCACTTCCACCAACCTCATCGTCAACAGCTTCCTCATCAAGATGGGGGCCAAGCCGCTCGGCATGTTCGACTTCTTCATGGTGGGGGCGGGGACCCTGCTGACCGGCCTCATCGCCGTGCTGCTGTTTGCCCGCCACCTGCCGGAGCAGGACACCGAGATGAGCCGGGAATCCGGCTATTTTCTCGAGGCCAAGGTGGGCCCCGGCTCGCCGATGGCCGGGCGCAGCGTCAAGGAGAACGGCCTGCGCAGCCTGAAAAGCCTCTATCTTGCCGAGATCATCCGGGGCAACCAGGTGATCTGCCCGGTGCAGCCGGAGCACGAGTTGCACGAGGGGGACATGCTGCTGTTTTGTGGCGACGTGGAGAGCGTCGGCGTGTTGCAGGAGCTCAAAGGGCTGGATCTCTACGGCCAGCACCGCCTCAACGGCCAGCACCTGGTGGAGGTGATCGTCAGCCACAGCTCGCGCTTAGTGGGTCAGACCATCAAGGATGCGGAGTTTCGTACCCACTTCGATGCGGTGGTGCTGGCGGTGCGCCGGGGCGAGACCCAGCTCACCGGCGGCCTCGGCCAGATTGAACTGCACGCAGGGGATACCCTGCTGCTGGCCCCCGGCCCCAAGTTTGCTGGCAACAAGTCCCTCTCCCGGGAGTTCGTGGTAGTGAGCGGGCTGGAGGCCTCCACCCGGCTTGATGCCACACGCAGCGCCGCCGTGGTGGCGGGGTTCCTCGGGGTGCTGACCCTGTCGGTGCTCGATCTGGTGCCGCTCTTCAAGGGGCTGCTGGTGATGCTGGTGGCGCTGCTCTTCTCCCGCATCCTGACCCTGGACGAGATCCGCCGCCGCTTTCCGCTGGATATCTGGCTGGTGGTGGGCGGGGCGCTCGCCATCGCCGATCAGCTGGAGAAGAGCGGTCTGGCCAAGCTCATCGCCGACTGGCTGATGGGGGAGTTCAACGGGGCCAGTCCCTTTATCGCCTTCGTGGGGATCTATCTGTTTACCCTGGTGCTGACGGAGCTGATGAGCAACAACGCGGCGGCGGCCCTGGCCTTCCCCATGGGATTCCAGCTGGCGCTCAGCATGGACGTCTCCACCATGCCGTTCATTCTGGCGGTGCTGTTCGGGGCGAGTTCCAGCTTTATCCTGCCCTACGGCTACCAGACCAACCTGATGGTCTATGCGGCGGGCAACTACAAGATGCCGGATTATCTCAAGCTGGCCCTGCCGGTCTCCCTGGCCTACAGCATCGGGGTGATCGTCATGGTGCCCCTGCTGTTTCCGTTTTAAGGTCTGATACCGGGGGATGTGTTAAGGGCTGCTTATGTTAACGCAGCTTTTATCAAGGCTGCTTATGATGCAGGGGAGTGCCAGGGCACTGGTATCCGGGCGTGAGCGCCAATCAGGGGGTGTTGCATGCGCAATATCAGGGCATCAGCACCTTGCCGCCTCATGGTGCGAGGCGGCTCCCTGCGGTAACGGACAGTTTTCAGTATTGCGGCGTGAGCGCCAATCAAGGAGTGTTGGATGAGCAATATCGTGTGGCATCAGCATGCCGTCGACAAACAGAGCCGGGCCGAGCAGAAGGGGCAAAAGCCCCTGGTGATCTGGTTCACCGGGCTCTCCGGGGCGGGCAAGTCCACCCTGGCGGGGGCGCTGGAGCAGGCGCTGGCCGCCTCGGGCAAGCACACCTATCTGCTGGATGGGGACAATGTGCGCCACGGCCTGTGCGGCGATCTCGGCTTCGATGACGCCGCCCGCCAGGAGAATATCCGCCGGGTCGGCGAGGTGGCAAAACTCATGGTGGATGCGGGCCTTATCGTCCTCACCGCCTTTATCTCGCCGTTCCGTGCCGAGCGGCAACTGGTGCGCAATCTTGTGGGTGAAGGGGAGTTCGTCGAGGTATTTGTGGATGCGCCCCTCGCCGTTTGTGAAGAGCGTGACCCCAAGGGGCTCTACAAGAAGGCGAGGGCCGGGGAAATTCGCAACTTTACCGGTATCGACTCTGCCTATGAGGCTCCCGAGCAGCCGGAAATTCATCTGCTGAATGCCGGCAAGCCGGTGGAAGCGCTGGTGGATGAGTTGCTGACCGCCCTGCGGCAGCGGGGGTTGATTGACTAAGGTCGGTTGTCAGTGTCGAATATTGATAAATAAGGGGGTGTTTGCCCCCTTATTTATTCTCATTCAGCTTCAAAAAGTAATAAGAAAAAATAATTCTTCAAGCTGCTATACGGCGGTTAACACCATGGATATCCACATTCCGGCGTAGGTTGTGGCTGAGCTTGCGAAGCACAACCTTAACCGCGAATAAGCTTTCGAGTGTTGGGCTTAGTAAAACTCAGCCCAACCTACGGCCCTAACTTTTCGCATAATACAGAAGCACTGAAAACTAGCGCATGATAAAAATACCATGCGTTGGCTGTCCCTCTTGAAGCGTTTGTTAGAGCGCTACTTAGCAACTCTTTCACCCCACAATGTATTTAGTTTTTCTTGCTCTGAGTCAAATACTTTTTGCGGAATTAAAGGTGTGTTAGATGTAACAACATTATATTCGGCAAATAAGGACAGCAAATTAGGGGTTGCTAATTTTGAAGTTCCAAGTTGTTGATCGATGCTTGTAAGTTTTGACGCTGCGCTGCCAAAACTTATGGCTTTGTCAATACCATTCCATAAAGGGAAAAACATCAAAAACAAAAGAGCCAATCTAGGAGCAGAATAGTTGGCATCATTATAGGTTACAGATAAACCAGTGACAATTAGAGAAAGGATTAACACTGCTAGCAGAATTGAATTTCTAATAGCCTTTTGTTTGCAAGCTTGATATAGATGCTGTGACCAAAAGCAACTTTCTTGAATTATATCCACCAACCTTTCTTCTGGTGAGGACTGATCTGTGGCGTAGTAATTGTCGTTTTCAAACTTCCTAGCTTTTTTAAATTCATCGCTAGTCACTCTACTTTTTAAATAAGCCAAGTCAACAGACATGTCTGAACCATAGGAGCTTTTAATTATATTCAATCTAATTAGTTCTTGACCAAGCGACTTTTTGTTATTTGTTTCTTTAGATAAAAGCCATGCGGAAAACTCTGACAGTATTGCCATTAAAGCTATAATATACAGCCAGTTACCAGTCAGAAAAATTGAGAGCGCCGCACACGTGAAAGTAACTAAATGTAATAAGTTTTCGTATTTTGAATACTTCTTGGCATTATCTAATACAGCACTTGATAAACTTTGAATGCTAGCCATATGATGGAAACCTATCTCCAAATAATTTGCCGAACTTCTCAATGGATTCTTTGTCGTTGTTATTATAATGGGCAAGCCAAGCATCACGACTTTTAGCTAACGCAGTTTCAATTCTACTGCTTGCAGCCAACCTATCAGAAGACCCCAAGTAATCATCAACATAACCATCTAGTCCTGACGGTGATGGGATATAGTTTTGTATTTTTGTGTGCATATGCTCAAAGAATTTAAATACGTGCCATGCATAATCGCCATAAAAATTTTCATAGCTTAGTGCCATAACCTCAATATGAAAGGATGATAAATATGAAGAGTGCTTTCTGTTCCACTCTTTGATCATTTTAATCAAATGAATTTTGTGTTCAGATACCTTTTGCATGTTGTTTATATGGATTTTTGGCCTTGTTTCAATCCAAGAGTTGTCATTCGCATTTGGTATCTTGTAGCAATATAAACTTCCATTGTCTGAAACTCGGTATGCCGGAACAATATCCACATTAGGCCAAGTTTTAAAATATAACGTTACGGCCTGACCGTTCTTTTTGGCCATACGAGTATTGTATTGACTTAATTTATCACGTACTGATTGTAAGAACTCTGTAGGTGACTTATTTTCAGCATGATTTCTATAATGAAGGACTAACATTACATCTGCATCTGCAAATCCACTCAAAGATGTCCCACTAACTAAAGAGCCTAAAGGAAAGGCTTCTAGTATATTAAACTCTTTATCCAACAGACTGACTATAGATTTACATCTAGATTCTGCTGTATCTGCTTGATTGCCTGTAATTGATATCCTTTCGATGAATTTATCGAATGAGACAGGGATTGTATATGGCAACTTAACTCCTTTTGCGCTCTATTGCCCTAGCAATGGGCAGATTTGGAGCATCATCTCGTATGTTGGGCTTCGCTACGCTCTGCGCCAACCGACACGAAATGAAGCCAACGTTTAACGCGAAACGTATCTGCATATTTGTTTTACCGAGCGATCTAATCCATGTTTATCCCGCTTTGGTTGATGTGAACATGCTCATCGGCTGGGCTTCGTTAGGTTCTGCACCAATCGGCAAAAAACACGCTACCGCCCCTGAATTTCAGCCTCCAGCCTGCTGCGCTTTCCCTGTGGCTCCGGTCTGGTTCATGGCTGACTCCGACAAGAGGTGATCCCGATTGCCATGTTACCGAACGGAGCTGGTTAGGGAAGGGGGATCGGGTGATTTCTCGGGCAAGATCAATAAATTGGGGGGACAGCGGGGCCTGCGCCAGGTTGGATAAGAAGGCTCTCAAGGCGCAACGCGTTCCCGCGTTCCCACTTCACGCCCACGATTCACGGGGTTGTGAGCAAGGCCATTGCCCTGCCGAGGGCCATGCGGTGCAGCCGAGAGGGTCGGCGTGGCACGGGTGAGCAGGTGATTGTGATGGGGCGAAAGACCCGCGGGTTCAGTCGAGGACTCGAATTTGAAACCCGCTCAGACGCCCATGCACCACCCAAAAGAGGGGCCCGCTGCCGGTGACGGCAGGGGCCCATTTTATTGTTAGCGCACGGTCTTTGGGTCAGGTTTCCTCCGTGAAGGCTTAGCGGGCCAGCAGGGGTTGGCCGCTGGTCAGGGCGGTGCTGGTTGGCCGGGTGGCGGGATGCTGCTGGAACTGGCGTACCAGCCGCTCCAGATCCCCGAGCTGCTTCACGAGCGCAATGATGCCCTGCACGGCGTGGCGGCTGCCCTGGCTGGAGTCGTCGGCCAGACGCTTGATGTCCAGCACGCTGTGGTGGATGTCCTGGGTGACCAGGGACTGCTCCTGCACCGCCTGGGCTATCTGGTTGCTGCCTGCGGTCACCTGCAACAGGCGTTCGCTTATCTGTTGCAGGATATCGCCGGTGGCGGCGGCCTTGAGGCGGCAACTGGCGGAGAGCTGTTCCCCTTGCGCCATGGCCTGCTGGGCATCGTCGGCGCTGGCCTGCAAGAGGCTTATCATCTGCTGGATCTCGCCGGTGGAGGATTGGGTCTTGATGGCGGTCGCGACCTGGTTGGTCTGGGCCTGCTGTTGTTGCAGGTTGCCGGTGATGGACTCGGCATTGTTCAGATCCGTCTGCGCCGCCTGCACGATCTGCTGGCAGGTCTGCTGGGTGCGGGCCAGCACCGCATTGAACTCGGCCTGATTCATCTTCATGGCGAGCTCGACGGCAGCCAGACGATCGACCCGGCCGGTATACAGCAGTTGCATCAAGGGGTTGTCGAAACGGTGGCGGGCCAGGGTCTCCAGCCGGGCGAGGCGCCGGGAGAGGGTCTGGCAGATGACGAGCGCAACCACCAGGGGCAGGGCACCGATGAGCAGAGGCCAGCCCGGGCCGTGCTGATAGCCGAGGGTGACCAGGCTGGCCAGCAGTGCCATCAGGCAGAGGTGGATCCCCAGGGTGTGGCAGCAGGGGGGCAGGCGCAGGGCCCGGGGGGTCTTGCCGCGGCGCATCTCGTCATAGACCCGCTCCGCACGCTGTTTGACCGCGTCGTCCGGCGCCGTGCGCACCGACTGGTACTCCACCACCTTGTCGCTGGGGGTGACGAAGGCGTTGACCCAGTAGTGATCCCCGTTCTTGCAGCGGTTCTTGACCGGGCCCATCCAGCTTTTGCCTTCCCGCAGATGGCGCCACATGTCGGCAAACGCCTGGGGCGGCATGTCGGGGTGGCGGACCAGGTTGTGAGGGGCCCCTTGCAGCTCCTCCAGGGTGAAGCCGGCTATCTGGCAGAACTCGTCGTTGGCATAGGTGATGCGGCTCTCCAGATCCGTGGTGGAGATCAGGTTCTGGTGCGACGGGTAGAGGCGCTCACGCTGGGTAACGGGTTGATTGACTCTCATGGTACTTCCTGCCTGACAGAGGAAAGAGAGTCTGGTTGCAATTCGTACACCAGAGTGCCCAAAAACGCTTAAATTGCGTTCTATATGTCTCTTTTGCGCTCAAAACCCGCAGAGGGGGGAACATGGCCCGGGCTCGCGTCTGCCCCTGCCGTCAGGATTCGCTTTTTGGGAGCCGTTTTGGCAATGGCGTGGCGGGTTTCGCAATTTGGCAAGGCGGGGCCTGGGCCTCCGCCAGCCTCAGGCGGGCAGATCCGGCTCGCTGACCGGGGCCGACATCTGGGTCTCTATCTGCAGGTGGGTGGAGAGCAGGGTCTTCAGATCCTGCAGGTACTCCTCTAAAGGGGGCTCGTCCAGCAGCAGGGCAAGCTCGTTGCCTACAGGGGTGAGCCGGTAATAGAGCAGGGTGAGGTTGCTCTGGCGTTGGCGCAAACGCCAGCGCTGGTTGCCAAAGGCCAGCTCGACCCCGTCGGCGGGCAGGGGACCGGATTCGAGCTCGCCACGGTGCAGCAGCCCGAGATCACACAGCAGCAGCAGGGCGCTGTAGGGCACCCGGTATTTGCCGAGCCCCATCCGGGTGACCTTGGCGCGACTGAGCAGGCTGGCCCCCTTGTGCATGCCCAGCAGCAGACGCTGCTCGTCGCTGCCCTCGTAGTGGCAGGAGAGGGCGCAGATGCGCTGGAACAGCTGGGCTTCGCGCTGGGTCATCTCCTTGAGGGTGTTGAGGGCACGGATGGAGAAGCGGCCCGGGGTCGCCACTTCCAGGGCGAAGATGCGGCCCCACAACTGCTGCATGGGGGTCATGCTGATGTCTTCGGCCAGTTGCAGGAAGCGGGTGAGCCAGTCGCTGTCTATCTCGCCGCCGGCGGCAGTCTCTTCGCAGTGGCGCGCGGCCATCACCATGATGGATTCCAGATTGCGCTGGCGGGTGGCCTGCTCCGCCAGCTGGCGAAAGGTGGCGCGCTGCTCAAAGGTGCTGTCGCTGTTGCGGGTGAGCATGCCATCGATGCCGCGGCTGCGGGCCAGGCGCAGGGTCTGCTCCTGGCTGCTCAGGATGGAACTCTCTTTCTTGGGGGGCAGGTCAGCCATGCTGGCTCCGTGATGGCAAGGTCTGGTAGTGAATGTTACTCCAACCAGATCCATGAACAATCCCTTTGCCGGGGTCGTCACGGGATAAAAAAATGGCCTCCCGGGGGAGGCCATCAGGGGCTCACTCTTCGTAGACGCTGACCTCGACCGCGTCCATGGAGTAGGAAGCGGTGGCCATCTCGTGGCTGGAGCTGACGGTGTGCATCTTGCCCTTGACCCAGATGGCGTCCCAGAGGTCATCCACCGGCGCCCCCTTGGGGTAGCTCACGTAGATCACCTGGTTGGTGGGCGGGGGCGGAACGTGAATGCAGGCGCCGAAGTAGGGGACCAGCAGGAAGGCGGTGATGGTCTTGGCATCCCCTTCCAGGGGCACCACGAACCCGGGGATCCGTACCTCCTGATTGTCCAGCTTCTTGTTGACGCCCCCCACCGGCTGCGGCACCGAGGAGAAGTCGCCATCATGGCTGACCTGGGGCGGTGGCAGCAGTTTTTCCCCCTCCGGGATGAGGATATCCCAGTCGATGGTCTTGTAATCTGCAGCCATGGCAGGCAGCACCAGCAGGCTGGCCAGCAGCGCCACTATTTTCCACTTCATCATCTGTTCTTCTCTCTTGGTCGGATGCGTCGGGTCAGACGCGAATGCTCATGCCGTCGCTCAGGCTGTAGCGGTAAGCGCGGGCGGCAGGCAGCAGCCCGATCACCATGCCCGCCAGCCAGACCAGGCCCAGCAGTTGCCACTCATAGGCGCTCGGCAGACCCAGGCTCATTTGCAGGCCATAGTGGCTGAGCAGCCAGGGGCTAGCAAGCCCCTGACCGAGATAGAGCGCGGCCACCCCGAGGGCGATGCCCGCCGTGGTGAGCGCCATCGCCTCCAGCGCCAGCAGCAGGAAGAGGTGGGCAGGGCCCGCCCCCAGGGAGCGCAGAATGGCGAGCTCGCGGCGCCGTTCGTTGAGGCCGGCGAGCAGGGTGGTCAGCATGCCGATGAGGCCCGCCACCACCACGAAGCCCGCGATCACCGACAGGGCGGTCTCCGCCACGCTCATCAGCCCCCAGAGCTCCTGCAGAGCGGCTCCCGGCAGGATGGCCATCAGGGGCTCTCTGGGATAGGTGTTGACGCTGCGCTGCAACTGGAACGCCAGGATCCGGTTGCTCAGCCCCACCATGAAGGCGGTGATGGTCTTGGGGGTGAGATCCAGCGCCATCGCCTGTTCCGGGGTCACGTTCTTGCTGTGACGACCGGTGTCCCAGCCCAGGTGGATCGCCTCTATGCCCGCCAGCGGCACATGAATGGTGCGATCGATGGGGGTGCCGGTGGGGGCCAGGATCCCCACCACTTTGAACGGCATGTTGTCATGCTGGCTGAACGAGGTGTTGCCGGCGCCATGGGCGATGACGATGGATTGATCCAGGTGATAGCCGAGCTTTTCGGCCACCTGGGCACCCAGCACCGCTTCAAACGGTGTTTCGAAGGGGCGACCTTCGCGCATGACGAGCGCCTGCTGCTGGCCGTACTTCAGGTGGGTGAAGTAGTCCCCATTGGTGCCGAGCACGCGAAACCCCTTGTGGGAGTCGCCGAGGGAGAGGGGGATGGTCCAGGCGATACCGGGCCTGGCCTTGATGGCCTGGTAGGAGTCCCAGCCCACGTTGTTGGTGGGGTTGCCGATGCGAAACACCGAATAGAGCAGCAGGTTCACCTGGCCGGAGCGGGCGCCGACGATGAGATCGGTACCCGAGACGGTGTTGGCGAAGCTGTCCCGTGCCTGACTGCGCACCCGCTCCACCCCGAGCAGCAGGGTGACGCTGATGGCGACGGCCAGCAGGGTGAGCCCGGCGGTGAGGCGACGGGCCCAGAGACTTTGCAGGGCGAGTTTCAGCATGAGAGCCTCCGCAGTGAAGGGGAGATGGCCGGACGGGCTGCGAGATGATGGCGTGTGGTCATGCCGCCCTCCGGTTGAGCTGTTGCAGGTTCTCCACCCGGGGGAAGAGGGGCTCCAGATAGGGATCGTGACTGACGAAGACCAGGGTAGATCCCTGCTTGTCGCACTCCTCGAACAGCAGCCGGATGAAGGCGGCCCGGTTGTCGGTGTCCAGGGCCGAGGTGGGCTCGTCGGCGATCACCAGAGGAGGGGAGCCTATCAGGGCGCGGGCGGCGGCGACTCGCTGCTGCTGGCCGATGCTGAGGGCGTGGACGGGGCGATGGAGTGCCTCATCCGGCAGTTGCAGTTCTGCCAGCAGGCGGCGCGCCTCCTGCTCGGGGCTCCCTGTCAGGCGGGCCCGCTTGGCGGGTGAAAAGGTGAGGGCAGCGGTGACGTTGTCCTGCACCGAGAGAAACGGCAGCAGATTGAACTGCTGGAAGATGTACCCCAGATTGGCCGCCCGGAACTGGTCACGGGCGCGGCCGGAAAGCCGGGCCAGGGGCTGGCCAAGCACCTCCAGGGTGCCGTGGTTGGCGGTCTGGATACCGGCCAGCAACCCGAGCAGGGTGGACTTGCCACAACCCGATGGGCCCTTGATGAAGACGCGCTCACCCTCGTGGATGCGAAGGGCGGGCAGATCGAGGACGGCTTCGTGACCCGGCCAGGCAAAGGCCAGATCACGGATCTCAACCACGGCATGTTTCATGGTGTTACCAGCCCAGTTTGTTGGCGGACGGAGTCAGTTCGGCGGCGGTCTGGCCGGTGGGCAGTATGCCCTGCACGCTCAGCTTCTCCAGGCTCGGGTAGAGGCTGAACAGGGTGGCCTCGAGACCGGTGAGCTTGGCCGGGGTAGCACAGGTGTAGGTGTACATGGCCCCCATGTCCGCATGGCCCGCGTCGTCGTGATGGTGTTCATCGTGAGCGCCATCAGCCTTGTCGTGCTCGTGCTCGTGCTCGTGCTTGTGCTCATGGTCATGATCTTCCTTGGCGGCCTGCAGCTCCTGCTGGGTCAGCTTGCAGCCGGCGGCCGGGTCGAAACGGAAGAGGGCGTCGGGCTGCTGGAGGCGGGCCACCGCCTTGGCATACTGCGCTTTCTCCTCATCGGTGTTGGCGGCATGCTCGAAGCCCACCAGATCGGCGGCAGGGGCCTGCAACTCGATCATCAGCTGGTTGCCGTCGAGTACCAGGTTGAGGTGGCCGTGACCGTGCTCATGGGCACCGTGGCTGTGGCTTTCGTGTTCGTCGTGATTGGCCTGGGCGCCGAAGGCGGCAGCGGCCAGCAACAGGGTGACTGCTTTCATCGTTAATCCTTTTGAATAAATAGAGAAAAGATTGGTTCAAAAAAAGAAACAATGAAGGGGCGGCGGGGCGCGGATACGGCGATGTCCCGTGGTGCCGGTGGCCGCCCTCGGTTGGGGAGTGCCGATATACCGATCGATGCCAGAGGAGAGGGGAGGGAGTACGGGGGTCGGCGTCAGTGCCAGCTTGCCATCCAGATGCAGGACGCAGAGGGTGCAGGCATGACCGTGATCGGGCAGGGCAGCTTCAAGAGGGTGCTGTGCCAGCACCGGTTGCATCCACAACCAGCCCAGCAGCAACACCCAGATTGTCAGTGTGGAACGACCCATAGACCCTTGTGGAAAGGGCGCCATCAGCGCCCTTCTCTCTGATTCAGAGATGGGTCTGGATGAGCCCCATCACCTTGGTTATCTCGGCGGCATCGAGCTGGCCATCTTTGGCAAACAGCACCTTGCCCTCTTTATCCAGCAGTATGATGGCCGAACTTTCCGGGGTAAGCGCCCAGGCGTTGCGGGCCATCCCCTTGGCATCCAGCACCATGGCGGACCAGGGGAACTCCTTCTTGCTGTCCTCGGCACTGCTCTTCACGAAACCGGACGTGCCCCAGATGGCGTCATTGCTGTTGATGATGGTGACGGTCTGGTACTTGTCGTGGGGCAGCTTGGCCGCCTTGATCGCCTCGATCATGGGGGCATTGAGCTCCTTGGCGCTGGAGCGACCCGCAATGTGCTGGATCAGGAAGACCTTGCCGGTCAGGACCTTGCTCTGCCAGGGCTGATAGCTGATCTCCTTCTCCTTGAGCACCAGCTCCCCCTTGTCGCTGATGTTGACCAGCGGCACCTGGGTTGATTCCTTGATGTTGTGGGCCATGACCAGGGTTGGCAGCAGCGCCAGAGTAAGCACGAGATGTTTCATCCGGATGACACTCCTTTGTGATGTTATAACGATTTTTGGGTCGAGGGAATGGGACCCTGAACATCCTAAACTGATCGGATCTGTTTAAAAAGTGTTAAATAATGCAGGGTGCGACGGTGATCTTGTCAACATGGTCGCCATCCCCCCAATGACGGCGGCAAGGATGGCATGTCATCCATCAAAAGCAAGTGATGGTCAGAAGAGGCTAGTAGAGCGGTTCGCTGATCAAGGGAATCTGGGCCATGGTCATCTGCTGGGCCAGCAGGGGAGAACCGGTGAGCAGCACGTGGCGCTGATTGCCGATCACCAGGGTGTCTCCCTCAAGGCCGCTGTCGGCCGTGATGGCGAGCCAGGCCGGCGAGACGCTGCCGATGCTGATGTTCGGATAGATGATGCTGAGGCTGTACTGGGGCGCCAGCTCCGCCAGCAGACTGGCCATGAGCAGCGCCTTCTCGTCGCTGTCGGCCTTGTTGTCCTGCAGGGCCTGCAAGGGCGGAGCGAAGTGGTCCATCTGCTCGGGCGGGGTGGGGATGCCGCTCAGCCACTCCTGCAGCAGGATGACGCTGGTGGCGAGATCCTTGGCCGAAAACTGCTGTGCCAGGGGTTTTAGGTCTCCCTTGAACTGATAGAACAGCTGGGAGTAGTTGGGGCGCACACAGGGCAGCTTCTGATTGGCCGGGTGCACGCAGGGCTGGACCCGCATCTCGTAGAAGGCGTCCTCCTGATATTGCCGGTAGGCCTGCCAGAACTGGGCGGATTCGAGGCTGCTGTCGTGCAGGGTAAAGGCCTGTTCCAGGTTGCGGAACTTGGTGGCCGTCTCCGGGCTGTGCTGGTTGATCTGGTTGATGCTGTTGTAGAGGCGCGGACTGATGTAGGAGTAGAGTGTTTCCAGCGGGAAGTTGAGGGCGGTGTCGAGCTGTGTCATCTCGTGACGGCTGGCTGAAAAGGTGCGCTCATCCGCCGTCAATTGCAGGTGTTTTTGCTGACCATCCGCAGATTGCCACTGCCAGCTCAGGTTGATCTCGTTGGCCTGCACCATGGTACCGAAGAGCAGACTGCACAGAAAGCCTTGTGCCAGTTTCATGGTGCGCCTCCGCCTGGGTTGATAATAAACAACTAGGTGAGTGACCGGCATTTGGATTGGTCTGGTGACAGATATATTGGTAATTATCTGATCTGACTTTAAATTTAATTCAGGAAATAAGTCATGGGGGAAATCATCATGAAGCTTGTTTCACGGTTTCTGCTGATATTGGTGGCCACGCCGACGCTGGCGGGGCAGGTCATCGTCAATCAGGGATTGTCCAGCGCGGATACCTTCGCCCTGCGGGATCAGCTGGCCCGGGAGCATGAATGGCAGGAGTGGCTGCGCTTCCAGCAGGCCATCAAGTGGCTGGAGGTGCTGCCGGTCAACTGTGATCTGGTGGGAGGTGCCGGTCAGGAATATCGCTGCGGTGATGACTATTACCGCCCCTATCGGCAAAACGGGCGAGACCTCTATATCCAGGGGGATCCCCCCGGAGCGTCCCCGCAACGACCAATAAAAAAGGCGCCATAAGGCGCCTTTTTTGCGAGGAGTACGCTTATTTTGCAGCGTAACGCTCGGCAGAGGTCTTGATTTCGGCTTCGGCAGCGGCCTTGTCGCCCCAACCTTCCACCTTGACCCACTTGCCCGCCTCCAGCTCTTTGTAGCGCTCGAAGAAGTGCTGGATCTGGGCTTTCAGCAGCTCGGGCAGATCGTTCACATCCTGGATGTGATCGTACTGCTTGGTCAGCTTGGAGTGGGGAACGGCCACGATCTTGGCGTCTTCGCCAGATTCGTCGGTCATCTTCAGCACACCGACCGGGCGGCAGCGGATGACGGAGCCGGCCAGCAGCGGGTAGGGAGTCGGAACCAGCACGTCGACCGGATCCCCGTCCAGGGACAGGGTGGCGTTCACGTAACCGTAGTTGCACGGGTAGAACATCGGGGTGGACATGAAACGGTCAACGAAGATGGCGCCGCTGTCCTTGTCGACTTCGTATTTGATCGGGTCGGCGTTCTGCGGGATTTCGATGATGACGTAGATGTCGTCAGGCAGGCTCTTGCCGGCCGGTACCAAGTTCAGGCTCATGACGTTTCCTTTGAGTGTTGGAGTCAAGTTTGCAGGCCGACATTATAGCGATGTCCCGTCAAATGACCATATTTCAAGGGCCGGGTGGCGTGGCGGAGGGGAGCTTATCCCCGCGCTTGCCCGATTTCTGTCGTCTGCGGGCGCGGATGCCTTCGCTCCCCATGGGCGCGGCTTGTGCCACCGGGTCAACAGACCCTAGAATGCGCACTCCCTTTACTGGAAAAGGCAGCGGTATGCACATTCACATTCTCGGGATCTGCGGCACCTTCATGGGTGGTCTGGCGGTGTTGGCAAAACAGCTTGGCTATCGGGTGACCGGCTCCGACGCCAACGTCTATCCCCCCATGAGCACCCAGCTCGAGCAACAGGGCATCGAACTGACCGAAGGCTACGACCCCTCCCAGCTCGATCCTGCGCCGGATCTGGTGGTGATCGGCAATGCCATGAGCCGTGGCAACCCCTGTGTGGAATATGTGCTGGACCGCAATCTGTCCTATATCTCCGGCCCTCAGTGGCTGCTGGAGCACGTGCTGAAAGATCGCTGGGTGCTGGCCGTCTCGGGCACCCATGGCAAGACCACCACCGCCAGCATGCTGGCCTGGGTGCTGGAGTATGCCAAGCTGGAACCCGGTTTCCTCATCGGCGGCGTGCCGGGCAACTTCCCGGTTTCCGCCCGTCTCGGCTCGGCTCCCTTCTTTGTGATTGAAGCGGACGAATATGACTGCGCCTTCTTCGACAAGCGATCCAAGTTTGTCCACTATCACCCGCGCACCCTGGTGATGAACAACCTGGAGTTCGACCACGCGGACATCTTCCCGGATCTCGCCGCCATCCAGCGCCAGTTCCACCACCTGATGCGCACCGTGCCGAGCAACGGCCGGGTGCTCTTCCCCAAAGGTGATGACAACCTTACCGCCGTGCGCGAGATGGGCTGCTGGAGCGAGGTGGAGCTGGTGGGCCAGGACGACGCCAAGTGGAAGGCGGTGAAGCTGGCCGATGACGGCTCCGCCTTCGAGGTGTGGCTGGATGGCGTGAAACAGGGGGAGGTGCACTGGGAGTGCATCGGCGAGCACAACGTCAACAACGGTCTGATGGCCATCGCCGCCGCCCGCCATGCCGGTGTCATGGTGGAGCACGGGATCAACGCCCTCTGCCAGTTCAAGTCCCCCAAGCGGCGCATGGAGCTGAAAGGGGAAGTGGCCGGCATCAGCGTCTATGACGACTTCGCCCACCACCCCACCGCCATCGAGACCACCCTGGGTGGACTGCGCGCCAAGGTGGGCAAGGCCCGCATCCTGGCGGTGCTGGAGCCCCGCTCCAACACCATGAAGCTCGGGGTTCACAAGGAGGAGCTGGCCGGTTGCTTCGACGGTGCCGACGAGGTGTTCTTCTTCCAGCCCCCCAACATCGGCTGGGATCTGGGGGAGGTGACGGCCCACATGACCCGGCCTGCCCGGGTATTCGAGGCCCTTGATGCCCTGATTGGCGCCCTGGTGGCCGAGAGCCGCCCAGGGGATCATATTCTGATCATGAGCAACGGCGGGTTCGGCGGCATTCACGACAAGCTGATCGCCCGCCTCAAGGAGCTGCAGAGCGCATCATGAACAAGGCCATCACCCTGGCGCTGACCGGCGCCTCCGGCGCTCCCTATGCCCTGCGCCTGCTGGAATGCCTGGTGCAGGCGGACTATCGGGTCTTCCTGCTCGCCTCCTCGGCGGCCAGGGTTGTGCTCAAGACCGAGCAGCAGCAGGATTGGCCGGGCTCCCCCAGGGAGCTGTCGGCGTACCTCTGTCGCCATTATGGTGCCAAAGAGGGTCAGATCGTCGCCTGTGGCAAGGAGGAGTGGTTCTCGCCGGTGGCTTCCGGCTCGGCGGCCCCCAAACAGATGGTGGTCTGCCCCTGCTCCATGGGCACCGTCTCGGCCATTGCCAACGGCACCTCGGACAACCTGCTGGAGCGCGCGGCGGACGTGGTGATCAAGGAGCGGGGCCAGCTGATTCTGGTGCCCCGGGAGAGCCCCTTCTCGGCGATCCATCTGGAGAACATGCTCAAGCTTGCCCGTCTTGGCGTGACCATCATGCCGGCGGCGCCAGGGTTCTACCATGAACCCAAAAGCATCGAAGATCTGGTGGACTTCATGGTCGCCCGCATCCTCGACCACCTGGGTGTCGAGCATGAGTTGACCAGTCGCTGGGGTTATGCAAACCACTGATACGGCGGGGAGCGGACAAAAAAGCGGCGCCGGGGGGGTAAACCCCCGCCCCCCGTGTGTAAAACATGAACCCTGATGGGGGCGGGGGGGGGGGCGGCCCCGCAATTTAAAAGGAATAAGAAACCACCTACCCGCGCGGGCG
>NZ_JAPCIZ010000046.1:0-36151 GCF_027707725.1 Aeromonas sp. QDB25
CCTGGCCAGAAGGAGGCAATATCAATATGATGCACGGCGACAGCAGGGTGATGGTGGTGGTGTGTTTGGAGACAGCCAGTTTACCAGCACCCTGTCTGTCAACTTCCACTTCCCCAAGATCCCGCGAAGAACCTATTTTTTTGCCTGCACACCCGACGCTTGCCTCTTTTTCCTCTCGCCTCCCCCGTTCATCGGGTCGCCGCTTTTTATTGGCATGAATTTTATACAGAACCATTTGAAGCTTTCATAAAGTGCCGCTAGGATACGCAACTTTTCCGCCGGCCATAAAAACAGGGAGGTGGACACTAGGGTGATGGAATCACCGACCGGCTTGCAATCAATGAGGCAAGCATCCATGACCCAAGCTGTTGACTCCCAGCCCGTTCAGCCCCTGATCTCCCCCACGCCCTCCGAGCTCGATTCCGCAGAGCACGGGTTTGGCAGTTCAGTGCACCTCGATGTGATCGATCTCGCCGCCCCGGATGAAGATTACTGAGACGAGCCCGTGCCATAGTGCGGTTCAAGACGCCGGTTTTGCTGTCCGGCACCACCCTTGACCCCGGCCAACAGACCGCCACCGCAAATAACGATAAAATGCTAGTTTTTCTTCAAAAATCAGTTTAATTGACCATCTTCTGCGCCCCAACCTCCCTCTCCTTCATGGACACGCCGTGATACAAACCTACGTTATTGCTCGTCATTTCCCTCTCTCATGTTCGCCTTCGCCATTTTGACCCAATTTGACATTTTAGTTTTAAACATCAGTTCACTACCCGGTCACTTCATAGCCCTCATGCAGGCTGGATTGAACGAAGGCATTTCATACAGCTGTTTTTGCAAAGCTTGGAGTAATGTCGGGATTTGTTTTTGCATTTGTAATTTTATTACGTAATTAGTTACATTTTTAACCCATCCCCTCTACCGAAATCCTCCCCCCTGCCGCCCCGGCGACCCAAGAGCATAACCATCTGCAAAGAGCTTTTACACTAATCACATAAATCCATTTAAAACAGCATCTTAACTATCATCAAAAAACACCCGTTTTAAAAATCAAGTTGACGAATCCGCCATTCTTTTGCACCTTATGAATCGTGTTACCCCGCTGTTACGGGGAGTTTGAAAGAAAGGGATATAGACGTTAGTCGTAGTTAATAAATTCAAAATGTAACTTTTGGAGGAGTACCCACTATGTCGGCACCGGCCCAGACCATCAGCAGCACCCGCCTGCACATTCAAGGCGAGATGCTTCCCGATTACGCGCAGATCCTGACGCCGGATGCGGTGGCCCTGGTGTCCGAACTGGTGGAACGTTTCGCTCCCCAACGCAATGAGCTGCTGAAGCAGCGAGTCGCACGCCAGGCCCGTATCGATGGCGGCGAGTTGCCGGACTTCCTGCCAGAGACCGCCCATATTCGCGATGGTGAGTGGACGGTGCGCGGCATTCCCGCCGATCTGCAGGACCGCCGTGTGGAGATCACCGGCCCGGTCGAGCGCAAAATGGTGATCAATGCCCTCAACGCCAACGTCAAGGTCTTCATGGCCGACTTCGAGGACTCCCTGGCCCCGGCATGGAACAAGGTGATCGAGGGCCAGATCAACCTGCGCGATGCGGTCAACGGCACCATTGCCTACCAGAGCCCGGAGGGGAAGGCCTATACCCTGAATCCCAACCCGGCCGTGCTCATCTGCCGGGTTCGCGGTCTGCATCTGCCGGAGAAGCACGTCACCTTTGATGGTGCCCCCATTCCCGGCGGCCTGTTCGACTTCGCCCTCTATTTCCTGCACAACCACAAGGCGTTGCTGGCCAAGGGCTCCGGTCCCTACTTCTACGTACCCAAGCTGCAGAGCCATCTGGAAGGGCGCTGGTGGAGCGAGGTGTTCGCCTGGACCGAGGACAAATTCGGTCTGCCCCGCGGTACCATCAAGGCCACCGTGCTCATCGAAACCCTGCCGGCGGTATTCGAGATGGACGAGCTGCTCTATCAGATGAAGGATCACATCGTCGCCCTCAACTGCGGTCGCTGGGACTACATCTTCAGCTATATCAAGACCTTGAAAAACCACCCGGATCGCGTCCTGCCGGATCGTCAGGTGGTGACCATGGACAAGCCGTTCCTCAGCGCCTACTCGCGGCTGCTGATCAAGACCTGCCACAAGCGCGGCGCCCTGGCCATGGGCGGCATGGCCGCCTTTATCCCGGCCAAGGATCCGGCAGTGAACGCCGAAGTCTTCGCCAAGGTGAAGGCGGACAAGGAGCGTGAAGCGAACAACGGCCACGACGGCACCTGGGTCGCCCACCCCGGCCTCGCCGACACCGCCATGGCGGTGTTCAACGCGAGCATCCCCGCTGGCGCCAAGAACCAGATCTATGTGCTGCGCGAGCAGGATGCCCCCATCACCGCCGCCGAGCTGCTGGCCCCCTGCGAGGGGGAGCGTACCGAGGCGGGCATGCGCACCAATATCCGCGTCGCCCTGCAATACCTGGAAGCCTGGATCAACGGCAATGGCTGCGTGCCCATCTACGGACTGATGGAAGATGCCGCCACCGCCGAGATCTCCCGCACCTCCATCTGGCAGTGGATCCGCCACGGCAAGACCCTCTCCAACGGTCAGGCAGTGACCAAGGCGCTGTTCCGCCAGATGCTGGCCGAGGAGCAGGAGGTGGTCAGAGGCGAAGTGGGCGAGGCCCGCTGGCAATCGGGCCGTTTCGCCGAGGCAAGCGCCCTGATGGACGAGATCACCTGCGCCGACACACTCATCGATTTTCTGACGCTGCCCGGCTACGAGCGGCTGTGAGACCCGGGCCGGTAACGGCCCCCATAACAAGTCAATGGAAACGTGAAATCAATGAAAGAGGGAACTGATATGGCACTGACCCGTGAGCAACAGATCCAGGCTATCGAGAAAGACTGGGCAGAAAACCCCCGCTGGAAAGGGATCAAGCGCGGCTACAGCGCCGAGGACGTGGTGAACCTGCGTGGCAGCCTGCAGCCGACACACACTCTGGCCCAACGCGGCGCCGACAAACTGTGGGAGCTGATCCACGGCGGCGCCAAGAAAGGCTATGTAAACTGCCTCGGCGCCCTGACCGGCGGCCAGGCGGTGCAGCAGGCCAAGGCCGGCATCGAAGCCATCTATCTCTCCGGCTGGCAGGTGGCGGCGGACAACAACCTCTCCTCCACCATGTACCCGGATCAGTCCCTCTACCCGGCCAACTCCGTCCCCTCCGTGGTGGAGCGCATCAACAACTCCTTCGCCCGGGCCGACCAGATCCAGTGGGCCAACAAAGTTGGACCAGAGGACAAGGGCTTCATCGACTATTTCCTGCCCATAGTAGCGGATGCGGAAGCCGGTTTCGGCGGCGTGCTGAACGCCTTCGAGCTGATGAAGGGGATGATTGAAGCGGGCGCCGCCGGCGTACACTTCGAAGATCAGCTCGCGTCCGTGAAAAAATGCGGCCACATGGGCGGCAAGGTACTGGTCCCGAGCCAGGAAGCGGTGCAAAAGCTTATCGCAGCCCGCCTCGCGGCAGATGTCTGCGGTACCACCACCCTGGTCATCGCCCGCACCGACGCCAACGCAGCGGATCTGCTGACCACGGATGCCGACCCCTACGATGCCGGCTTCCTGACCGGTGAGCGCACCAGCGAGGGCTTTTACAAGGTGCAGGCTGGTATCGAGCAGGCCATCTCCCGCGGCCTGGCCTATGCCCCTTATGCCGACATGGTGTGGTGCGAAACCGCCAAGCCGGATCTGGACGAGGCGCGCAAATTTGCCGAGGCCATCAAGGCCCAGTACCCGGACAAGATCCTGGCCTACAACTGCTCCCCGAGCTTCAACTGGAAGAAGAACCTGGACGATGCCACCATCGCCCGCTTCCAGCAGGAGCTCTCCGACATGGGCTACAAGTACCAGTTCATCACCCTGGCGGGTATCCACAACATGTGGTTCCACATGTACGAGCTGGCCTACCAGTACGCCCGTGGCGAGGGGATGAAGCACTATGTCGAGATGGTGCAGCAGCCCGAGTTCGCCGCTGCCGAGCGGGGCTACACCTTCGTGGCACACCAGCAGGAAGTGGGTACCGGTTACTTTGACAAGGTGACCACCGTCATTCAGGGCGGCCAGTCGTCGGTGACCGCACTGACCGGCTCGACCGAAGAAGATCAGTTCCACTGATAGACAGTGCCCCGTGAGATAGTAAAACCCCGGCCTGAAGCCGGGGTTTCTTTTTATTCGTGGCCTCGGCGTTGCCGAGCCTCAAACCAGCCTGACGGGCTCAGAGCTCGAGGATCTCTTTGACAAAGGGAATGGTCAGCTTGCGCTTGGCACGGAAGGAGGCGTTGTCGAGACGATTGAGGGTGGCAAGCAGGGTGCGCATGTCGCGGGAGAGGCGGTTGAGCAGGAAACGGCCCACGTCGATGGGCAGCTTGAAACCCCGCAGCTCGGCGCGCAGTTGCAGGGCGCTGAGTTTGCCCTCGTCGTCCAGCTCGTCGAGGTGGAAGCTCACTCCCCAGTCGAGACGGGACGCGAGATCCGGCAGTTGCAGCCCCAGCTTGCGTGGCGCGCTGCAGCCGGTAACGATGAGCGTCCCCTCCCCCTTCTCCTTCCAGCGATTGTAGAAGTCGAACAGGGCCCGCTCCCACAGGGCGTTGCCGGCGATCGCCTCCAGGCTGTCGAGACAGACCAGGGGCAGGCTCTCCAAAGCATCGAGCATGCTGGGGTCAAGCTGTTCGAACTGATCGAGGGAGAGATAGGCCGCCGCCGCGTCGCGGGCGTTGACCTCGGCACAGGTAGCATGGAGCAGATGGGAGCGGCCCGACCCCTTGGATCCCCAGAAATAGAGGAAGGGCGAGCCCTGACCGATGGCCGCATTTTTGAGGGCGGTGATCAGATGGGCGTTGTTGCCGGGATAAAAACTGACAAAGGTTTCATCATCCGGTAGTTGTACGGCTAAAGACAGTTGGGCCGGTTGCTTCACTCGTTGGGCTTTGACTGTGATATTTGCGGGCAAGTGTATCACCAGCGGGGCAGATAGAGAACCGCCCGGACCATGCCGGGCGGTCAGGATCCTTCCCCGGGATCAGGGCTGCGACCATTGATAGCGCAGGCCGCTCTCGTTGTCTTCCACCTGATGCAGGCGGCTCTCCAGTTGCAACCCCCTCACCAGCTCGGCCTTGCCCCCCTGCAGCGAGAGGTTGAAGGTCACCTTGTCCCCTTCCAGCTTGCCAATAGCCACCTTGGTGACACTGGCCATCCCCTGCAGCAGCTTCTGGATCTGGATCATGCCATCGATATCGGACAGCCCCTCCACCACCAGGGTCTGGCTGGAGGCGACACCGGAGAGACGGGTACCGTACTGCTGCACCAGCCAACCGGCCAGGGCATCGGCAAAGCCCTTTGCCACCTCGGCCTGGGTACCTGAACCCGAGCCCTTGGTCAGCTCGGTCAGCTCTCCTGCCTGCGCCCCCGGCTTGGACCCATAAAGACCCCAGTCGATGCTCCAGGCCTCCCCCTCCGGGCTCAGTTTGCCGAGCACCACCATTTCGGCGCCGTAACGCTGGCTCGCCTTGAGCACGGGATCAGCAAAGCGGCCCCAGACATCGGTCGCATTGACCGCCATGTTGTCATCCAAATCCATCAGCGGGAGACTGACCGGCAGCCCCATGGCCTGGGTCTGGGCACGCAGCGCCTCGGACCAGCCATCGCCGGACTGATCCGGCAGAATGCGCCGCTCCCCTTCGCCGACCACCAGCCAGATGGCGACCTGCGGCCGCACCGGGCCAAGCAGGGCAAACTTGCTCTGGCCGACCAGGGCGTTCACCTTGGCCACATTGAAATCCGCCTTGAGAAACTTGACCGAGCCGATGTCCTGATAGCTGTATTGCTGCACATAATCCGCCGGCGCCGCCAGGGCCTTCACCACATCCGGCTGGGTGAGGATATCGCGCTTGCCCGTCACCTTGACGAGCACATCCCCCAGCGCCTGGGACTGGGCGGCCGTCATGTCGCCACTGGTGGGAGCCTTGCCCTGATAGAGGTCGGTTACCTGGGCGGCCGATACCACGAGTGGCAGACAGCAGCAGAGGAGAGTCGCTAAGCGTTTCAGCATAAAGAAGATTCTCGAAATGGGGGATGGTGCTTATGGTAGCGGCAAGGCGCGCATGGCAGCAAGCAAAGGGGGGAGAAACAGCGGAGCCGGCAGGGTGCCGGCTCCGTTTGCGCGCCTTGGGCGCGGCGATGGGGTGATGCTTACTTGGTGCCGAAGATCTTGTCGCCGGCATCCCCCAGACCCGGGACGATATAGCCCTTCTCGTTCAGCCCCTGGTCGATGGAGGCACAGAACAGCTCCACGTCCGGGTGAGCGGCTTCCAGCGCCTTGATGCCTTCCGGCGCGGCAACCAGCACCAGCACCTTGATGGACTGGCAACCTTTCTTCTTGAGCAGATCGATGGTGGCGATCATGGAGCCGCCGGTGGCCAGCATGGGGTCGATGACCAGGGCCAGACGCTCTTCGATGTTGCTGACGATCTTCTCGAAGTAGGGGACAGGCTGCAGGGTCTCTTCATCGCGATAGATACCGACCACGCTGACGCGGGCGCTCGGCATGTGCTCCAGCACCCCGTCCATCATGCCAAGACCGGCGCGCAGGATGGGCACCACGGTGACCTTCTTGCCCTTGATCTGGTCGACTTCCACAGGGCCGTTCCAGCCATCGATGGTCACTTTTTCGGTTTCGAAGTCAGAGGTCGCTTCGTAGGTCAACAAACTGCCCACTTCCTTGGCCAGTTCACGGAAACGCTTGGTGCTGATGTCGCCTTCGCGCATCAGGCCGATCTTGTGCTTGACCAGGGGGTGTTTGACTTCAACGACTTTCATTATTATCTCCTCTAACCGGCGCCAAAAAAATCGCGGAATCATACAACAAAAGCCACTGCTTGTAGAGCTTTTCGATTCAAAAACGCGCAAACGATTTTCTTTCTGGTTTTTCGTGCCCGCTGGTAGAATACGCCCCGAATTTTACCCTCCACTTCTTTATATGACGGGGAATACGCGTGACTGACAAAACCTCACTGAGCTACAAGGATGCTGGCGTAGATATCGATGCCGGCAATGCACTGGTTGAACGTATCAAGGGCGTGTCAAAACGCACTCGTCGTCCTGAAGTCCTTGGTGGTCTTGGCGGCTTTGGGGCCCTGTGTCAAATCCCTGCTGGCTACAAGGAACCGGTACTGGTCTCCGGTACCGACGGGGTGGGCACCAAGCTGCGTCTGGCCATCGACCTGAAGAAGCACGACACCGTGGGGATCGACTTGGTCGCCATGTGCGTCAATGACCTCATCGTGCAGGGCGCCGAGCCCCTCTTCTTCCTCGACTACTATGCCACCGGCAAACTGGACGTGGACACTGCCGCTGCCGTGGTCACCGGCATCGGCGCCGGCTGCGAACAGTCCGGCTGTGCCCTGGTCGGCGGTGAAACTGCCGAAATGCCTGGCATGTATGAAGGGGAAGATTACGACATCGCCGGTTTCTGCGTCGGCGTGGTGGAAAAGAGCGAGATCATCGATGGCAGCAAGGTTGGCGAAGGGGATGCCCTGATCGCCCTGGCCGCCAGCGGTCCCCACTCCAACGGCTTCTCCCTCATTCGCAAGATCCTGGAAGTCTCCAAGGCCGACGTGCAGCAGCCGCTGGGTGACACCACCCTGGCCAACGCCCTGCTGGAGCCGACCCGCATCTATGTGAAGCCCGTGCTCAAGCTCATCAAGGAGTGCGAGATCCACGCCCTGTCCCACATCACCGGCGGCGGCTTCTGGGAGAACATCCCGCGCGTGCTGCCCGCCAACACCCAGGCGGTCATCGACGAGCAGAGCTGGCAGTGGCCGGCGGTGTTCAGCTGGCTGCAACAGGCAGGCAACGTCACCCGCCACGAGATGTATCGCACCTTCAACTGCGGCGTCGGCATGATCATCGCCCTGCCGGCGGATCAGCTGGACAAGGCACTGGCCCTGCTCAAGGCCGAAGGCGAGAACGCCTGGCACATCGGCCACATCGCCAAGGCGGCCGATGGTGAGGAGCAGGTCATCATTCAATGAATGATCGGATCAACGGCCAGATGACCTCCCCTATGAAACGCATCCTCGTCCTCATCTCAGGCAGCGGCAGCAACCTGCAGGCCATCCTCGATGGCTGTGCCGGCGGCAAGATTGCCGGTCAGGTGGTCGGCGTCATCAGCAACAAGGCTGATGCCTATGGCCTGGTGCGTGCCAGGGAAGCCGGGGTGGCAACCGCCATCCTGGCCCAGCAGCAGTTCGCCAGCCGGGAGGAGTATGATGCCGCCCTGCTGGCCCTGATGGCGGATTATCAGCCGGATCTGGTGGTGCTGGCCGGCTTTATGCGGATCCTGAGCGCCGACCTCGTGCGCCACTTCGCGGGGAGGATGATCAACATCCACCCCTCGTTGCTGCCGAAATACCAGGGTCTGCACACCCACCAGCGCGCCATCGAGGCCGGTGATGACGAACACGGCGCCAGCGTCCACTTCGTCACCGAAGAGCTCGACGGCGGCCCGGTGATCCTCCAGGCACGGGTCCCCATCTTCGAAGGGGACAGTGCAGACGAGGTCGCCGCCCGGGTCCAGGTGCAGGAGCACAGCATCTACCCCCTGGTGGTGCAGTGGTTCTGCGAAGGGCGCTTGCAGATGCGAGAAGGGTCTGCCTTCCTCGATGGCAAGCAGCTTGGCCTGGCAGGCTATGCCAGCGAGTAACCGCGAGCAGCAGTAAGACACCACAAGGGAGGCTCAGGCCTCCCTTGTCATTTCTATCGACCAGCGCAATGGCTGTCATCACGTCCGATGACGCCGCTGCGCGGCTAATCGGCCCTACACCGGATTGTCGATATCGATAAAGGTGACCTCCAGCCCGTGCACGGTGGCGAGCCACTCTCCCAGCGCCTTGACGCCGTAGCGCTCGGTGGCGTGATGGCCTGCGGCGTAGAAGTGCATGCCCATCTCGCGGGCAGTGTGGATGGTCTGCTCGGAGGCTTCGCCGGAGATGAAGGCATCGATGCCCTGCTCCGCCGCCTGGCTGATGTAGCTCTGGCCACCGCCGGTGCACCAGGCCACGGAGCGGATGAGCTCGGGACCACTGTCACCACAATGAAGCGGCTCGCGACCGAGACGCTCGGCAATCAGCTTGGCAAAATCGCTGCCGCTCATGGGCTCCTCCAGCTTGCCCACCATGGCCACGCTCTTGCTGTTCCAGGGTTCGAGACCGCGACGCACCTTGATGCCGAGCAGCCTGGCAAGCTGGGCGTTGTTCCCCACCTCGGGATGAACGTCCAGCGGCAGGTGGTAGGCAAACAGGTTGATGTCGTGGGTCAAGAGGGTCTTGAGACGACGCTGCTTCATGCCGGTGATCTGGGCCGGGTCGCCGCTCCAGAAGTAGCCGTGATGAACCAGGATGGCGTCAGCATCGGCGGCCACGGCGGCATCGATGAGGGCCTGGCTGGCGGTGACGCCGGTCACCACCTTGCGAATGCGCTCGCGCCCCTCCACCTGCAGGCCGTTGGGGCAGTAATCCTTGATGGCATGGGGTTCGAGCAGGTGGTTGAGCAGGCTTTCCAGTTTACGATGAGAGATCATGGGGGTCTCCTAGCTGGGCTCCCCACGTACTGTGCGGGGAGCCGGATTCCGATCGTCAGGGCCCATGATAATCGAGCCGGACCGGCAAGGCCATGCGCCTGTCAGGCCTAGGCGGGCAACTCGATGCCGGCGTCACGCATCTGGGCCAGCTTGTAGCGCAGGGTGCGCGGGCTGATGCCGAGCTTGTCGGCCACCGCTTTGCGACTGCCGTTGCACTCCTGCAGGGTGTCCAGAATGATCTGGTGCTCCTGCAGCTTGAGTTCGCCGCCAAGCCCCTCCCCTGACAGCCGCTCAAGCGGCCGCACCAGGGTCTCGTCCGTCTCCTCCAGGATCAGGTGCTCACAGTCGATGAGGCCGTCTGGACAGAGGATCAGGGCGCGCTGCACCACGTTGTCGAGCTCGCGCACGTTGCCGGGCCAGGGGTGAGCCATCAGACGCTCTCGGGCGTCCTCTGCGAGCTGCGGCGTCGGCAGCCCCATCTGGCTGGCATGCAGCGCCAGCAGATGCTCCGCCAGGGGAAGAATGTCACCCGGGCGTTCCCAGAGCGCCGTCCAGCGCAGGGGGAAGACGTTGAGGCGGTAGTAGAGATCCTCGCGGAACAACCCGTCCTGCACCGCTTTTTTCAGATCCCGGTTGCTGGTGGCAATGACCCGCACATCCAGGGGGATCATCTTGCGGCTGCCGAGCCGCTCCACCTCTTTCTCCTGCAAGACCCGCAGCAGCTTGGCCTGCAACCCCAGATCCATCTCGGTGATCTCGTCGAGCAGCAGGGTTCCTCCCTGAGCCTGCTCGAACTTGCCAGGGCACCCCTGCACCGCACCGGTGAAGGCGCCCTTCTCGTAGCCAAACAGAGTCGCTTCCAGCATGTTCTCCGGAATGGCGGCGCAGTTGATGGCGACGAAGGCCTGCTCTGCCCGGCTGGAGTGGTCGTGAATGTAGCGCGCCAGCACTTCCTTGCCCGTCCCGCTCGGTCCGGTCACCATGACGGTGGCTTCGCTTCTGGCCACCCGGGTCGCCAGCTGGAACAGCTCCGCAGTCCTGGGGTCCCCGTACACTACGGCACGCTTCTCCACCTTCTGGGCCGGCACATAACGGCTGACCTGGTTGAGCAGCACCTCGGGGGAGAAGGGCTTGGCCAGATAGTCGATCGCCCCCTCGCGCATGGCGCGCACCGCCCCGTCGATGTTGGCGTAGGCAGTCATCAGGAGCACAGGCACCTGGGGATATTGCTGGCGGATGTTGGCGAGCAGGGTCAGACCATCCATGCCCCCCATCTGGATGTCGGAGATCACCATGTCAAAGCGCTGACGGGACAGGGCAAGCAGGGCCCGCTCGCCGCTGTCCACCTCGCGGCACTCATAGCCACCGAGCAGCAGGGTATCCAGCAGCGCCTCGCGCAGGCCGTTGTCATCTTCCACCACCAGAATGCGAGCCTGGGTCATGCCACACCTCCTACAACCAACATGGCCTTGTCGAGAATGATCTTCACCGGCGCTCCGGCTTTTGCGCGCCTCATGCCACTCCCCCCAACTGAACCTGTTGCTGATGCAGGGGGAAGGACAGGGTAAAACAGGTGCCCTCGCCAGGGACCGAGGCCACGCTCACCTCCCCCTGATGAGCTCGTACCACCGACTGCACCACCGCAAGACCGAGGCCCGTGCCCTGGGATCGGGTGGTAAAGAAGGGTTCGAAGATCTGGTTGAGCAGGGAGGGGGCCATCCCCTTGCCGTTGTCGATGACCCGCATCTCCACCCGGTTGCCGCTGCGCACAGCGCTCACCAGGAGCGAATCGGCGCCGGCCTGCCGGGCATTGGCGATGAGGTTGTTGATGGCCCCCGCCAGGGCACTGCTGTTGGCAAGCAGACAGAGATCGGGCTCAGGGGCCTCCAGATGCAAGGCGCAGCCCTGCTGCTGGCAGAAGGCTTCGGCCCCCGCCTGCACTTCCGCCAGCAAGCCCTGCACCGAGAGGGGCGCCACCACCTGGTTGTCGCCATTGCGGGCAAACAGCAGGATGTCGTTGATCTGCTTCTCGAGATCCTGCAGGCGCGCCATCAATTTTTGCTGGAACTGGCTGCGGGATTCAGGCTTGAGGGTGCGGTTGGCCAGGTTGGCCGCATAGAGCATGGCGGCGGAGAGCGGGGTGCGAATCTGGTGCGCCAGAGAAGCCGCCATGTTGCCAAGGGCGGAGAGGCGCTTCATGTGGTTGACCCTGTCCTGCAACTGGCGGGTCTCGGTCAAGTCGGTAATGAACACCAGTTGGCCGGGCTGATCCGGCAGCGGCTGGGTCGACAGCTGGACCCGGCGGCCGTCGCGCAGAGAAATCTCGTGGCCATCATCCTCGCGGGGCTGGAAACAGCGGTCGATGATCTGGCGCCAGGCCTGGCCTTCCAGCGGCTCTCCCAGCAGTGCCTTGGCGGCCGGGTTGGCACGGGTGATCCGGCCCTCGCCGTCGAGCAGCAAGACACCGGTGGGCAGCGCCGTGAAGATGGCGTAAAGCTGGCTCACCTCGTGAGACTGGAGCGGGGTATCTTGCGGCTGGGCTGTCATAAAACTGACCTCAAACTGGCGATTGAGTCAGCTTATTCAATTTCCATGCCAGCAAAATAGAGGTTATTTATCAATGCATTGGGTCAATGCGTCAAAGCATTGACCTCAATTGTCCTTGCTCATGCCGTACTTCTTCATCTTCTCCACCAGGGTGGTGCGGCGCATGCTGAGCAGGTCGGCGGCGCGGGCCACCACCCCGTCCTGGGACTCCAGGGCCTGGCGGATCAGCTCCACCTCGAGGTCGGCCAGCATCTCCTTGAGGTTGACCCCTTCCTGGGGCAACTGCATGGGCAGGGGCATGGCGATGCCGGGATCCAGCTCTGGTGGGGACTGGAACACGGCAGCCAGGGCGTCCCGCTCGTCCATCTCGGTGAGCCGTTCATCTCGTGGTTCGCAGGGCAGCAGGCGATAGCGGCCGGGCAGATCCGCCACATCGACGATCTGGTTCGGATAGAGGATGAGCAAGCGCTCGA
The DNA here is from genome assembly GCF_027707725.1 of Aeromonas sp. QDB25. Taxonomy (NCBI): domain Bacteria; kingdom Pseudomonadati; phylum Pseudomonadota; class Gammaproteobacteria; order Aeromonadales; family Aeromonadaceae; genus Aeromonas; species Aeromonas sp. QDB25. Next base: position 12,661 of record NZ_JAPCIZ010000046.1, read on the forward strand.
TGAGGTTGGACAGCTCGCGCACGTTGCCGGGCCAGGCGTACTGCATCAGGGACTCCATGGCGCGCTGGGTCAGATGGATGATCCCCTTGTGCTGTTCGGCATGGCGATTGAGCAGCTCCTGCAGCAGCAGCGGGATGTCGTCGGCCCGATCCCGCAGGGGGGGTGTCTCGATGGGGAACACATTGAGGCGGTAGTAGAGATCTTCGCGAAATGCCTGGGTGCGGATCATGGCTTCCAGATCCCGGTGGGTCGCCGCGATCACCCTCACATCTGCCTGGACGGCCTTGCCGCCCCCGACCCGGTCGAACTGGCGCTCCTGCAGCACCCGCAGCAACTTGACCTGCATCGGCAGCGGCATATCGCCGATTTCGTCGAGGAAGAGGGTGCCCCCCTGGGCCAGTTCGAAGCGGCCGCGCCGGGCGGCAATGGCACCGGTGAAGGCCCCCTTCTCGTGACCGAACAGCTCGCTCTCGAGCAGCTCCGCCGGAATGGCGCCGCAGTTGATGGGCACGAAGGGGCCCGCGCTTCGGGCGGACAGCTCGTGGATGGCGCGAGCCACCACCTCCTTGCCGGTTCCGGACTCACCGAGGATCAGTACGTTGGCGTCGGTCTCGGCCACCTGGCCGATGAGACGGCGCACCTCCTGAATGCCCCTCCCCTTGCCCACCAGCAGGCGCAGCAGGGTCTGACCCTTGTCGTGGGTCTGATGACGGGGATGCAGGGAGATGAAGGCCTGGCAGAAGTGCAGATGACGGGTGAGGGACTCATAGGTAAAGGGCGCCTCGGCCACCCCGATGAAGTTGCTGCAACCATGGCTCGCCGGCATCAGGGAGAGGAAGGGCAGACGAGGATGGGCGGCAAGCAGCTCACTCAGGGCGCGCTCGCGCAGTTCCCCGGCCAGAATCCCCTGCAAGGGCCCGGCAGTCTCGATGGCCACATCGAGATCGCTCTCAACCACCTCCTGCCAGGGGATCCCCATGAAGGAGAGCACAGTCCCCAGTTGCTGGCGCCGCACATCATCGGCATCAACAAGCAGCACACCCATAGCCATCCTATCCATATTTTCACACCTGACGCCAAACTATTGTTTTTTAAGTGCTTATTAAAACCAATTTCGCACTGTGTCATAAGGGGGACAAAGTGCCAAAATTATGGCGGATTGTCAAAACTTGTCACATCCTCCCGGACCCTGGCGGGACGGGGATCACGCTTCCAGCCAGATTGAGTATCGGATGAAAACCAGCGAAGGGGAAAGAATGACGCCGACAGGGTGCGGCGTCAGAGGAGGGATCAGTGTTTCACGCTCTCCTGGGGAGCGGCATAGCGGCACTCGGGAAACCGGCTGCAGGCGAGGAACAGGCGACCGGCATGGGGACCCTTTCGTGCTTCCCGTGCCACCAGGGGCGCGGCACAGCGGGGGCAATGAGGGATCGTCTCCCGGGGCTCCTCCTCATCCGGATCGAGGAAGGGATTCTCCTCCATCAACACGGGCATTGCCTCTCCGGCCTGGGGGGGCGGCACCTGGGGCTCCCTGGCAGCCCCCGGGTGTGACGTGCCCAGATCGACACCATCGAGCAGCAGCGGGCTGAAGGTCGGTTCGCGGCGCTCGCCGGGCAGCAGGTCATCCACCGGCGCCGTCGTTCTCGCCAGCAGGGGCAGCAGTTGCTCCCGCAACTCGTCGACCTGGTAGTGGCTGCTGGCCGGGATCTGCAACAGCGGCAGGCCGGCGCCATCGCAGGCCGCCTTCAGGAAGAGATCCCGCGACTTGCGCTTCTGGTGGCGGTGCCCCTCGTCATCCAGCTCCACGGCACACAGGAAAGAGAGATCCGCCGGGTGGCAGAGCAGAAAATCGAAGTGCTTCTCCCCTATCTTGCCGAGCGCCTGCTGGCGCTTGCCCTTGCCAAGGTGCGCCTCGGGCGTCAATACATAGGAGGCTCGTACCTTGGCAAAGACACGGGCCTTGTCCCCCACCGCCTGATCCAGCACCCCGAAGAAGGTGCGCTCGGCTGGGCTCATCAAGGTTTCCTGCAGATCATAGGGCTCGGCCTTGCCCTCTTTCTCCCTGCGCCAGACGATCACCAGCAGGAGCAACCCCAGCAACACGGCTCCTGATACGACAAGGCTATTCATACACGCACATCCCGTTTACAAGACAAATTCAGTTCACACCAAAGGAAGGGGCACACTCTACCACGGGGAAAGCGACTCAGGCAGCGCAGAAATCAAGCCCGTCCCGGCATTCGCGTTTTTTCACTGAATTTGCGCAAGGCGGGCTTCATATGGCCTGTCACAGCAGGCACAATGTAGAGCCCATGGACGTTCTGGCGCGCACCCCGTCGCCGCCAGGCGTCAACGGACCCCACGCAGCCCCATTCAAGGAGAGCAGGATGCAAAAGCAATTGGTCGTCACCGTGATCGGCGCAGACAAACCCGGGATCGTCGAGAGCCTGGCCGATACCATCACCCGGCAGCAGGGTAACTGGCTGGCCAGCTCCATGAGCGAGCTGGCGGGGCAATTTGCCGGCATTTTGCACGTCGCCGTGCCTGACGAGCATTACCGCAGCCTGTGCGAGGCCCTGGTGATGCTGCCTGGCCTCACCGTGAGCTTCGCCGAAGGGCAGCTGAGCCCGCAACCGGCCCATCAGGTGATGCTCAGCGTCACCGGCAACGACAGACCGGGCATCGTCCACGAAGTGGCCAGCATCCTGCGCCAGCTCAACATCAACGTCGCCGACCTCACCACAGGTTGCGAACCTGCGCCCCACTCAGGCGCCCCTCTCTTCTATGCCCACGCCCTGGTGGCCCTGCCGCCGCAGCTCGAACTGGACGATCTCGTCACGGCCCTGGAGTCCCTCTCCGACGACCTCGTCGTCGACATCGATCAGGATCTGAGCGAATAGTGTCGCCTGTCATAAATTTGTCATGGTTTGACGCCATAACTTCCGCGCAGACGCAACCAGAGCAAAGAGGCACCAGATGAGCACCGACAAGCAGTATGAAGAGAAAGAGCTTAGCTGGCTCTCATTCAATGAACGGGTGTTGCAAGAGGCGATGGACAAGACGGTACCCCTCATCGAGCGGGTCCGTTTCCTCGGGATTTTCTCCTCCAATCAGGACGAGTTCTTCAAGGTACGGGTGTCGGACGTCAAGCGCCGCATCCTCATCAACGAAGTCCACGGCGGCGACGACGAGGCCAAGGTGCTGCTGCGCGCCATCCAGCAGAAGGTGATGGCGCTCGGCGAGGCGTTCGACAACACCTACAAGGAGCTGCTGATCGCGCTGGCCCGCCACAACATCTTCCTGGTGAACGAAAGCCAGCTCTCCGAGTCCATCCAGCAGTGGCTGCGGATCTTCTTCCGGGAAAAGGTACTGCGCCACATCATCCCCATCCTCCTCAACAAGGAGGTCAACCCGGTCAAGTTCCTGAAAGACGAGCACACCTATCTCGCCATCGAGATGAAGAAGAACGGCCAGGTGATCCAGTACGCCCTGGTGGAAGTGCCCACCGACGATCTGCCCCGCTTCTTCCAGCTACCGCCGGAGGGCACCCGTCGCAAGAAGCAGATCATCATCCTGGACAACGTTATCCGCTTCTGTCTGGACGAGATCTTCAAGGGCTTCTTCGACTACGACGAGATTGCCGCCTACGCGGTCAAGCTGACCCGGGATGCCGAATATGACCTCTCCGACCAGCTGGACCTCAGCCTGGTGGACAAGATGAGTGACGGCTTGAAACAGCGCCTCACTGCCATGCCGGTGCGCTTCGTCTACGAGCGGGAGATGCCGGCGGCCATGATAAGCTTCTTGAAGCTCAAGCTGCAGATCAGCTCCTACGACGCCATCATGCCCGGTGGGCGCTATCACAACTTCAAGGATTTCATCGGCTTCCCCAATGTGGGCCGGGATTATCTGGAAAACCCCAAGCTGCCGGCACTGGACTGCCGCGACTTTGACGGCTTCGTCAACGCCTTCGACGCCATCGCCAAGCAGGACATCCTGCTCTACTACCCGTACCACAAGTTCCACCACTTCACCGAGCTGGTGCGCCAGGCGGCCTTCGACCCGGCGGTCAGCGCCATTCGCATCAACATCTACCGGGTGGCCAAGAAGTCGCGGATCATCCACTCCCTCATCGACGCCGCCAACAATGGCAAGAAGGTGACCGTGGTGGTGGAGTTGCGCGCCCGCTTCGACGAGGCGGCCAACATCGACTGGGCCAACATCCTGACCGACGCAGGCGTCAAGGTGGTGTTCGGGGTGCCCAGCCTCAAGATCCACTCCAAGCTCTGCCTCATCACCCGCCACGAGAACGGCGAGGCGGTGCGCTACGCCCATATCGGGACCGGCAACTTCAACGAGAAGACCGCCAAGATCTACACCGACTTCTCCCTGCTGACCCGCCATCCGGACATCACCGCCGAGGTGGAGAGCGTGTTCGAGTACATCGAGTACCCGTACCGGCGCTACAAGTTCAACCACCTGCTGGTCTCCCCCATCAACAGCCGCCGCCAGCTCTATCGCCTCATCGACAACGAGCTGGCCAACGCCAAGGCGGGGCAACCCAGCGGCATCACCCTCAAGATCAACAACCTGGTGGACAGAGACCTCATCAACCGGCTCTATGCCGCCGGCCAGGCCGGGGTGCCCATCCAGATGATCATCCGGGGCATGTGCGCCCTGCGCCCGGGGGTGCCGGGTCTGAGCGACAACATCCGGGTCATCAGCATCATCGACCGTTTCCTCGAACATCCGCGGGTGATGGTGTTCCACAACAAGGGAAATCCCCAGCTCTATATCTCCAGTGCCGACTGGATGAGCCGCAACATCGACGGTCGCATCGAGGTGGGCACCCCCATCTATGACGAGCGGCTCAAGCAGCGCATCCTCGACATTCTCGAGCTACAACTGAGTGATACCTGCAAGGCGCGGGTGATCGATGCCGACCAGAAGAACGAGTACGTGAAGCGGGGCAACCGCCGCAAGGTCCGTTCCCAGGTGGCGATTTACGACTACCTCAAACGCATAGAGTCAAACCATGGACAATAGTCTGTACGCCGCTGTCGATCTGGGCTCGAACAGCTTCCATATGGTCATTGCCCGCCTCACCGAGGGGCGGATGCAGATCATCGATCGCATCAAGGAGCGAGTGCGCCTCGCCGAAGGGATGGATGAGCAGCGCCGCATGTCCCAGGAGGCCATGGCGCGCGGGCTGGACTGCCTCGCCCTGTTCGCCGAGCGGCTCACCAACATCAAGCCGGATCAGATCCGCATCGCCGGCACCTACACATTGCGCCGCGCCAGCAACGCCCGCGACTTCGTGCGCGAGGCGGCCAAGGTGCTCAACCACCCCATCGAGATCATCAGCGGCCAGGAAGAGGCCCGCCTCATCTATCAGGGGGTCGCTCATACCCAGCACATCGAGGGCCAGGTGCTGGTGGTGGACATCGGCGGCGGCAGCACCGAGCTCATCATTGGCGAAGGGTTTGAGCACAAGGCGCTCACCAGCCGCAAGATGGGCTGCGTGAGCTTCACCCAGAGCTTCTTTGGCAACGGCAAGCTCGGCGAGAAGGCCTTCAACGCCGCCGTGTTGGAAGCCCAGCACCAGCTCGCCCCCATCATCAACCAGTACCGCAAGCTGGGCTGGCAGAGCTGCCTCGGCAGCTCGGGCTCCATCCGCACCGTGCGCGACGTGTTGCAGGGGGAAGAGTGGACCGATGGTGCCATCACCCTGGCGGGACTGGAGCGGCTGAAAGAAGAGATGCTCAAGCACAAGCGGGTCGACCAGCTCAAGCTGGCGGGCCTCACCGAGGAGCGTCAGGGGGTGTTCGCCGCCGCGGTGGCCATCCTGCTCGGGCTCTTCACCTCCCTGCCCATCGAGCGGATGGAGTACTCCGACGGCGCCCTGCGCGAAGGGTTGCTCTACGAGTTCGAGGAGCGCCTGCAGCATCACGACATTCGCGAACGCACCGCGCTTGCACTCAGCACCCACTATCGCATCGACAAGCGCCAGGCCACCCGGGTAGAGAGCAGCGTCCTCTCCCTGTTCGACGCCCTGAGCGGCCCCTGGGAGATGCCGGAAGAGCCCTATCGCGCCATCCTCGGCTGGGCGGCGCGGTTGCACGAAATCGGCCTTGCCATCAACTACAGCGGCATCCACAAACACTCCGCCTACATCTTGCAAAACACCGACCTGCCCGGCTTCAACCAGGACGATCAGGCCCTGCTGGCGGCCCTGGTGCGCTTTCATCGCAAGGGGCTCAAGCTCTCCGAGCTGCCGGCCCTGCCCAACCACGACGAGCAGACGGTGCTGCGCTGCATCCGCATCCTGCGCCTCGCGGTGGCGGCCCACCACAGGCGTCAGGACAACCTGCTGCCCGAGTGGAACGTGCAGGCCGCCGGGGATCAGCTGGTGGTCACCCTGCCGCTCGACTGGTGCGACGAGAACAAGTTGCTGATGCAGAACCTGGAAAAGGAGCACCGCTACTGCCACGAGCAGGGCTGGCCCCTGCTGTTCCAGCTCGGGTGATCCGCCCCTCTGTGCAAAAAGGCAGCCGATGGCTGCCTTTTTTGTCTCTTGTCCTTTCCTACTGCAGATCCGGCAGGATCAGCTTGGCTATCTCGAAGTAGATGATGAGGCCGGTACCGTCCACCAGGGTAGCGATGAAGGGGGCGGAGACCACCGCCGGGTCGATGCGAAAGCGACGCAGCACCATGGGGATCACCGAGGCGACGGTGGCACTCCAGAGCACGATGGCGACGATGGTCAGGGTCACCACCATGCCGATCTCGGGCCCCACCCCCAGGCTCCAGGCCCGCACCCAGGCCGCCAGTGCGATGGCGGCCGAGATGAGCAGACCGGTGGAGATCTCCTTTTTCAGCACGGTGCCGAGGTTTTTCAGGCTCACCTCCCCCACCGCCATGGCACGCACTATGGTGGTGGTGATCTGGGTACCGCTGTTGCCACCGGTACCGATGAGGAGCGGGATGAAGAAGGCCAGGGCGATGGCTGCCTCCAGCTGCTCTTCAAAGGCCCGCAGCACGGTGCCTGTGTAGGCTTCCGCCACGAACAGGATCAGCAGCCAGCCCACCCGCTTGCGCCACAACTGCCAGGGGGTGGCCTGCAGATAGGGGGTATCCAGCGGCGAGGAGCCCCCTTGCAGCTCCGCATCCTCAGTGGACTCCAGCTCCAGAATGTCGGCGGCATCGTCCACGTGGAAGACCCCCACCAGACGACCCTGATCTTCCACCGGCAGGAGCGAGAGGTCGCGGTCAATGAGCAGGCGGGCCGCCAGCTCCTGATCCGCCCGGGCGTTGATGCGCACTGCCTCCCCCTCCATCAGCTCCCCTACCGGCAGCAGAGGATCGGCGATCAGCAGCGACTTGAGGGAGACGCTGCCAAGCAGGCGCTGCTCGCCGTCAACCACATAGAGATGACCGAACAGCCTGGCCTGATCCCAGGCCCCGTGGATCAGCTGCTTGGCGCTTTCCACCGTCGCATCGGCCTCCACTGCCAGGTATTCGTGGCGCATGTTGGCCCCCACCGACTCGTTCGGCCAGGCCAGCAGGGACTGGAAGGCTTTACGGGCGGGGTCTGGCAGCCGGGCGAGCAGGGTCTTGCGATCGTGCTCGTCGAGCCTGCGCAGGATGGCCAGCAGGTCCCGACGGGCCAGGGTGCCCTGTAGTATTCCCACGATGCTGCCATGCAGCCTGAGCAGCAGATGGCCGGCACACTCCGCCGGGAGGGAGGCGAGCAAGGACGCCCCTTCCGGCATGGAGAGGGTATCGAAGATGCAGTTGAGCTCTTCCGGGCGCAGGGTCAGAAGCTGATCGGCACGGGCCACCGGATCCAGGTTGTGCGCCAGCCAGTTGCGCAGGGCGACCGGGTCGAGCAGTTGATGACGATTGAGCAGGGTGTGTGTTTTCTTCATCACAGATGTCCTCATGTGATTTCAGGCGAACCTGAACGCCTCCGGCACCTGGCCGGATGCAACGGCAAGAAAACAGCAATTTGATTGACGAGTAACAGGCAGGAAATGACGCCGTCCGGCGTGTTTTCATCCCCACGTACCAGCTTTAGCACTGCATAACGTATCCGGCATGCCGGAAGCCACTTGGGTTGACACCTTAATCCGATGAAAACTGTCCTGATCTTGGGCGTCTCTGGACGTCGTGAGATCAGTGGCCTGTGTTTATGCAGGAGCCTCGCCTAACGAGATGCTGCGAACATTGATTGCACGGCGCTACCGTGCGGGCGGCATCATCTGCCCAGGCGCAGGTCGAGTCAAGGCAAATGGGCCCCTGGCAACGGGTTGTTACAAATTGGCCGGACGACGGGCCTTTCATGAAACGAGGCTCCCCCGTGCGTGGCACGGGGGAGCCTGCGGTCAACGGATGAACGTCAGCGGATATAGTCGAAGAGGGTCAGCTTGCTTATCTTGCTGAAGGCGAGCTGGGAGGCGCTCATGGCTGCATCCTCCTTGGAGAGGGCCGCGATCACCTCGTACATGTCCGCCTCGGACACCTTGGCCCGCGCCTGCTGGTTCAGGGTGCTGAGTCCGTCGTTGGAGCTCATCACCTGCTCCAGGCTGTTCATCCTTCCCCCCAGCTCCCCCAGTCCCCGGTCTATCTTGGTTCTGGCGTTGCTCATGTGGGTGGTGGCATCGGAGACCGCCAGCTGGAAATCGCTCTCGGACAGGGTCGGATCACGCATGGCGGAGATGAAATCGGACATGCCATTGAGGATGTTGTCGTTTTTCGGGGTATCCAGCACGAAGTTCTGGGTCGCCGACCCCGCAGGGAGGTCGAGGGTGAGCGCCAGGCCGTTGAAGGGGATCTTGTTGCCCGCCACATAGTCGCCGCTTTGCAGCAGGGTGCCACCGCTGTCACGGATCTCGTAGGTGTCCGGCGGCCCGGCCAGGGTGCTGACCGCATATTGGTTGCTCGGCAGGGAAGAGTCATAGTTGTTGCGATAGAAGCTCTCGAAGTTCCCCTGATCCGCCACCGACACCTGGATGTTGCCACTAGCGGCGCTGGCAGTGCGCCGGGTCGCCACTATCTCGAACAGATCGAAACCGGAGTCGTTGGCCGGGATCTGCACCGTGGGTGAGACCTGGATGTTGCGCTGCCCCGTGTCCCCCTGGAACACATAGTTGCCACTGGCATCCTTGACGAAGGGCTGGGTCTTGCTCTGATTGCCGCCGAAGATGTACTCCCCCTGGGAGTTCTTGCTGTTCATCAGGTCGAACATCTGCTTTTGCAGCCCCTCCAGCTCGCTCGCGATGGCGCTGCGCTCCTCGGAGCCCATGGCGGAGTTGTTCGCCTTCTGGATCAGGGTCTGGGCACTCAGCATGGCGCTGTTGAGGGAGGTCAGCACCGTCTCCTCGTGGCCCAGGCTGTTCTCCAGCAGGCTGCCGTTGACGCCGTACTGCTTGAAGAGATCGATCTCCTTGGTCAGCGCCATCTTCTGGCTCATGCCGGCCGGGTCCTCCCCGGAGCGGGAGAATTTATCCCCCGTCATCAACTGGTTGTAGGCGGTGTTCTGGCGCTCGCTCACCTTGCTCATGGAGGCAAGGTTGCGGTCATAGATCATGTTGGTGGTGATGCGCATGACTTACCTCACGGAGGAGAGCAGGGTGTCGAAGATGGTCTTGGCGGTGTTCACTATCTGGGCCGAGGCCGCATAGGACTGCTGGAAGCGGATGAGGTTGGCCGCCTCCTCCTCCAGATTGACGCCGGAGACACTCTCGAAGATGGCGGTACTCTGGGTCAGCTTCGCCTCGTTGGCCTGCAGCAGGGTCTTGGCCTGGCTGGTCTTGTTGCCAATGCCGCTCACCAGATCCGAGTAGGCATCGTTGAAGGTCATCTTGTCGTTGCTGGTGGCGGCGTTGTTGTTCTTGCGCACCAGCTCCTTGTTCTGCAGCTCCGCCAGCGCCAGGCCGTTGGCGTTGTCCGCAAAGCCGTCCTTGTTGTAGCTGAGCGTGAAGCTGTCGCTGGCCTCCACCTTGCCGGTGATGCTGAACTCATAGCCCGGGCTCTGGGTCGGATCGGCGTAGACCTTGGGCCCCCCCAGGGGGCTCTCGAGGGCGGCCATCAGGTTCTGTCCCTTGCTGGAGGCGGGGGCGACACCCAGCAGGTTGTTGTTCTTGTCATAGACCTCGTAGTTGCCGCTGCCGTCGATCTTGATGACCTGGGGGGCACTCGGGTCCAAAGTGTTGGTGCCAAAACCCGAGCCCGTGCCGGTGTTGTAGACACCGCCCAGCGCTATCTCGCCCGAGCCCAGGTTCTGGGATCCCTTGTCCGCCTTCAGGGGGGAAGCCAGCGCGATATCTTCAGGACGGGTGATCGCCTGCTCCAGGTTGGCAGCCGCATTCCGGGTGGGTTGCAACAAGATCTTGTCACCTGCCGCCGGTGTGCCGGAGAGATCGATTTCGATGCCGTGGCCCGTCACTTCGAAGGTGGCTGGCGGCGTGGTCCCCGTGGCGAGCGAGGTACGCTGCCCGCTGCCGTCGATGGCAAACACCTCGTAACCGGTGGCGCTGTTGAACCGCACCTCGTAGTCGAAGGTGGTGACCTCGCTCCCCTTGCCGGGAACGAAGTTGACGCTGGCCGCCCCGTTGCCCTGGTTGCTGGCGTAGGGCAACCCCTGGCTTCCTTTGAGGGTGAAGAGATCCCCCCCAAGCTCGTTGTCGAGATCCATCCCCAACCGGTTCTGCTGGTTCATGGCATCCCCCAGGGCGACGGCCATCTGCCCCAGCTCCCGCTTGGCGGGCTCCAGATCCCGACGCGCGGTGAAGAGGCCACCGATGGCACCGCCAATATCCTGGTCGTTGATGCTGGCCTGGTTCTTGCCCAGGGTCAGCTGCAGGGAAGGCTCACGGGAATCCGGGTCCCCCGGCACCACCTTGAACTGGGCCACGCCGCCATCGAGCACCAGGGAGTGCCCTGTGCTCATGTTGACCAGCATGCTGCCGTTGGGCTGGGTCACGGTGCGGATCTCCATCTTCTCGGAGAGCTGGCGAATGGCCTCATCACGCTGATCGAACAGCATCAGGTTCTCTTCAGGGGAGCCCTGGGTGCGGACGATGGACTGGTTCAGATCGTTGATGCTGTTCAGCAGGCTGTTCACCCTGTCCGTCTCGTCCCCGATGGTGGCGTTGATGGTATCGGACTGCTTGTCGAGCTGGGCGGAGAGGGTGTGGAATCTGTCCACCATACCGCTCAGTTCACTCAGGGTCGTCTGGCGCCCTCCGATCTCGGACGGTGACTCGTTGGCGGTGTGGAAAGCCTTGAAGTAGGAGGTGATGGTGGACCCCACACTGTTGCTGGCATCACCGAGCAGGCTGTCGAGCTGGAACAGTTGATCGTAGCGGGTGTTGGCGGCGTTATAAGCGGACGTATCACGGCGAACCTCGGCCTGGGCATAGGCGTTGATGATGCGATCACTCACCATGTCGCCCGTCCCCAATCCGACGGAATTGGTGTAGATCAGGGTGCGTTCACGTACATAGCCCTGGCTATTGACGTTCACTATGTTGTTGCTGGTGGTCTGCAGCAGCCGCTGCTGGGCCAACACACCCGAGGTCCCAATTCCAAGCAGATCGCTTGCCATAGCTTACAGCTCCATCTCTGTGTTCCTGTCTGCAATGTTACCGGGCGTCGAATAACCGGCGATAGCATCACTGCGCAACACTTGTTTAAGTTTCCTGGCGTACTGGGGATCGGTGGCATAACCGGCCTGCTGCAACGCCTCGAAGTAACGGTCCGGGCTGTCCACCTTGGCCAGCGCCCCCTTGTAGCGACTCCCAGAGGTCAGGAAATCCACGTAGTCGTTGAAGCTCTCTTCGAACGACTCGTAGGAGCGAAACGCCGCCTTCTGGCGCGAGGCCACCCCTTGCTCGTATTCCAGGGTGCTCACCACCGCCTTGGGGCCTTCCCAACGCGGATCGGCCTTGATGCCGAACAGGTTGTGCGTCACGTTTCCGTCTGCATCCTTGATCACCCGCTTACCCCAGCCACTCTCAAGGGCGGCCTGGGCCACCAGCACCGCCGGGCTCAACCCCAGCTTGTCCGCCGCCTTCTTGGCCAGCGGCATCAGCCTGTCGACGAACTCTTCCGGGCTGTCAAACACCTTGGCGCTGCCATCCAGGGCCGAAGGCCTCTGGCTGCTGCCCATGGGCGGCACGGTGCGGTGGGGGCGTCTTGGCATGGCCAGCGTACGCTCGGCCCCATTCAGCTCACCCTTCATTTCGTTATCAGCAAAATCTTTGCCAACTTTGGAGGCAGCAATCAGATCGTTGGAGGCACTGGGGGGTTGATAGGGCTTGTAGACCCGCTCGGTACGCTGGGGCAGCTTGAGTACCCGGCCATCCTGATGGGTGAAGGTCTGCTCGGGTGAGAGCTGCCTGGCCACCATCTCGGCAATGCCCAGCCCCCCCTTGCTCGACATGTCGGCAACCCGCTGCTCGTCCAGCATCCCTTCATAGAACTGGGTGTAGCTGCTGTTCATCGGGTTGCCCTCGGTGAGCACCGAGTTGGCCTGGCGCATCCCCTTGAACAGGGTCTGGGTGAAGATGGATTCGAACTGGCGGGCGGCCGCCATCAGGGCCCCTTGCTTCCCCTCCTTGCTCAGGCTCATCTGGCGCAGTTTGTCCAGGTTCTGGACATCCTGCACCATGCCAATATTGATACCGCTCTGGGTGTCGAACTCTGCCATAACCTACCTCTTTGCCGCCCGTGGCAACCGCTTGCCGCTCACGAAATTACAGAATGACCAGTTGGCCCTGGATCGCGCCCGCCTGCTGCAGCGCCTCTAGGATCGCCATCAGATCCCCGGGGGCGACCCCCACCTGGTTCACCGCCCGCACCAGGTCGTCCAGGGTCGCGCCGGTATCGAGCTTGAACATCCGACCGGGATCCTGCTGCACGTTGATGGTGGAGTTGTTGGTGACCGCCGTCTGCCCGCCAGCGAGCGGATTGGGTTGGGAGACCTGCTGGTTCTCGGCGATGGTGACCGTCAGCCCACCGTGGCTGATGGCCGCCGGGCGCAACTTGACCTCGCTGCCGATGACGATGGTCCCGGTGCGCGAATTCACGATGATCTTGGCGGACTCGCTCGCCGGGTCCACTTCCAGGTTCTCGATGGTGGAGAGGTAGGAGACCCGCTGGGCCGGATCCCGCGGCGCGAATACCTTGATGGAGGTAGCGTCCATCGCCTGGGCGGTGTTCGGACCCACCAGATCGTTGACCACGTCCGCCAGACGGCGGGCGGTGGTGAAGTCCGGCCGGTTCAGGTTGAAGGTGATGGTGTCGCCCTGGCTGAAGGAGTTGGGAACCTCCCGCTCCACGGTCGCCCCGTTGGCGATGCGCCCCACTGTGGGCGTGTTCACCACTACCTTGGAGCCGTCCGCCCCTTCGGCCCCGAGGCCACCGACCACCAGGCTGCCCTGGGCCACCGCATAGACGCGGCCATCCAGCCCTTTCAGGAAGGTCTGGAGCAGGGTGCCGCCACGCAGGCTCTTCGCCTCGCCGATGGCGGAGACGGTGACGTCTATGGTCTGGCCCGGCTTGGAGAAGGGGGGCAGATCCGCGTGGATGGCTACCGGTGCCACGTCCTTGATCTTGGGCTTGATGTTGTCAGGCACCTTGATGCCGAAGTTGTTGAGCATGGTCCTGAAGGTCTGCTCGGTGAAGGCGTTGTTCTTCTCCCCCGTGCCGGGCAGGCCTACCACCAGACCGTAACCGATCAGCTGGTTGCTGCGCACTCCTTCCACCGAGGCGAGGTCCTTGATGCGGGATGCGTGCGCCAACCCGAAGGGCAGCAGGCAGCACAGCAGGGCAAGCAGACGGAATCGGTTCATGACATCTCCTAACAAAACCTTCCTGATCCAGGGCCCGTGAACGCCCCGGACTCTTGAGTCTTAAATGGGCCACCAGGGGCCGTTGAAGAAGCTGGTGAGCCAGCCCTGTTCCTGGGTGTTCGCCAGATCCCCGGTACCGCCGTAATAGATACGCGCATTCGCCACCCGCTGGGAGGAGACGCTGTTTTCCGAGCTCACGTCCTCCGGGCGCACCAGACCGGTGATACGGATATATTCGTTGCCATTGTTGAGCATGATCCACTTCTCGCCGCGCACCAGCAGGTTGCCGTTTGGCAGTACCTTGACCACGCTGACCGAGATGTTGCCCTGCAGGCTGTTGCTCTGATCCGCCTTGGCCTGCCCCTTGAATGCACTGTTCTGGCCGATGGAGGCCGACAGATCGTAGGGCCCCGCCGTGACCGGCACCCCACCCAGGGTGACGGGGTCGAGCGCCAGCTTGTTGTCCTTGCCGCTCTGGGTGTTGGCCTTTTTCGACGCCGAGGTCGACTCCGCCAACTGGATGGTGATGATGTCACCCACCCGGTGCGCCTTGATGTCCGAGTAGATGCCGTTGACCTGCTCGGGCTGGAAGATGGCGCCGGTTGGGCGCACCGACACCGGCTCCGACTCCCCGTAGACGGGGGCGAAATCCGGGTCATCCGGTTTGGCGGTATTGGGGGTACTGGTGCAACCCGCCAGCGTCAGCAGTCCCAGCATCCATATGGCTTTCATCATGACACTCCTTTCATCAGGTCCGCTGGGTCAGGAAGGACATCATGGAGTCGACGGCGGAGATGACCTTGGAGTTCATCTCGTAGACCCGCTGAGCCTGGATGAGATTCACCAGCTCCTCGGTCACGTTGACGTTGGAGGTCTCCAGCATCCCCTGCTTGATCACCCCCAGCCCGTCCGCGCCGGCAGTCCCCTGAATGGGGGCGCCGCTGGACTGGGTCTCGAGGAAGAGGTTCTCCCCCATGGGCTGCAGGCCGGTGGGGTTGACGAAGTCCGTGGTGTTGATCTGGCCCACCACCTGGGATTGGCCATCCCCCTTGAGCTGGACGGAAACCTGGCCATCCTCCCCCACGGTGACGCTCTGGGCGTTCTCGGGGATCTGGATCTCCGGTTGCAGCGGGTAACCGTTGCCCGGGGTGACGATGGTCCCCTCGTCGTTCAGGGTGAACTGGCCGTTGCGGGTATAGGCGGCGCTGCCATCGGGCAGCTGGATTTCGAAGTAGCCGCGGCCGCTGATCATCAGGTCAAGGGAGTTGTCCGTGGTCTGGACGTTGCCCTGACTGTGGTTTTTCTGGGTGGCGACCACCTTGGCCCCCGCCCCCAGCATCAGGCCGGAAGGGAGCTCGGTGTCCGCCGAGGAGCGACCGCCAGGCTGGTTGATGTTCTGATAAAGCAGATCCTCGAAGATGGCCCGCGCCTTCTTGTAGCCCACGGTGCTGGCGTTCGCCAGGTTGTTCGAGGTGACCGAGATGTTGGTCTGCTGGGCATCGAGGCCGGTCTTGCTGATCCAGAGTGCAGGATTCATGGGGTGCTCCTTGATTAGCTGATACGCAGCAGCTGGGTTTGTGCCTCGTCGTTCTCCTCGGCGGTCTTCATGATCTTGACCTGAGTTTCAAACTGACGTTGCAAGCGAATAAGGTTGGTCATCTCGTCGACCACGTTGACGTTGCTCCCCTCAAGGGAGCCGGCGATCAGGCCCACATCCGCAGACGCGGCCTCATTCTGGCCATCCTTGCGGCGAAACAGGCCGTCCTGGCCTTTCTCCACCGCATCTGCCGCCGGGTTGACCAGCTTGATACGCTGGAAATCTTCCGGCAGGTTGGCGGCAGCCCCCTCGGGACGGCCGCTGATGGTACCGTCACGATTGATCTCAATTTTCTCCATGGGCAGGGGCAGCACGATGGGCTGACCGGCATCATCCACTACATTCAGACCGGTGGAAGTCTGCAGATTGCCGGTGGCATTGAGCTGCAAGTTGCCCATGCGGGTATAGGCTTCCGCGCCGTTGGGATCCTGCACCGCAATCCAGCCTGGCCCATCGACGGCAACGTCAAGATCCCGACCCGTGGTCATCAGCATGCCGTGCTGCAGGTTCTGGCCCGGCCGCTCGGTCATGGCGAACACCCGCGTGGGCAGCCCTTCGCCAAACGCCTGCATGCTGCGCGCCTGCTCGAAGTCAGACTTGAAGCCAATGGTGTTGGCGTTGGCAAGGTTGTTGCCACGAACAGCCAGGCTGTTCATGTTCTCCTTGGCCCCGGACATGGCGATGTAAAGCAGGTGATCCATGGGATCCTCCGTCAAACAGATGACTCTCACAGCTCAACTGCAAGTTGAATGCCAAGAGAGATGACGAAGACGGAATGAAAGGAGGAAATGAGGCGGGACGGAAATGACAAGGGGCGCCGAAGCGCCCCTGCCAACTACCCGCCGTCTTAGCGGATCTGCAGTATGTTCTGCTGCAGGGAGCTGTTCACTTCCAGGGAACGGGAGTTCGCCTGGAAGTTGCGCTGGGCAGTGATGAGATCGACCAGCTCGGTGGTGAGGTCCACGTTGGACTGCTCCAGTGCCGACGACTTGATGGAGCCGAACGTGCCGGAGTTCGGGGTGCCGGGCAAGGCATCGCCAGAGAGCAGGGACTGGCGCCAGGAGGTGTCGCCGACCTGGGTGAGACCCTGGGCATTGGCAAACTTCGCCATGGCCACCATGGCCACCTTGACGGTGGTGGCGTTGCTGTAAGTGGCGGAGACAATGCCATCCGCCCCGATCTCCACCTTGGTCAGGCGACCGACGGTGGAGCCGTCCTGGGTCAGCTTGCTCACTTCAAAGGGGGAGGCGTACTGGGTCACGGTACCAAGCTTGAACTCAATCTCCTGAGTGCCATCGGCGCCATTGGTGATGATACCAGCCCCTGTCGCCCCCAGGGGTTCCGTCTTGATGACCGCCGGGGTGGTGGGTGTGACCATCTTGCCGGAGGCATCGAAGGTCACCCGGGCGCTCAGGGGGGCCTGACTCAGACCGGTCGCCATGGTGGTGGCCGTACCGCCTACGATGTCGATGGGCTTGTCCCCTTCATAGAGGTACATACGCCAGGCAGTCGGCACCGCCGCTTGGGTAGGATCGGCCGGATCCGCTTCCTTGGTGAAGTACTGGGTGATGGTGTGTGGCTCGCCCAGGGAGTCATAGACCACCACGGAAGTAGAGGAGGAGTAGGTGGTCGAGTCCGTGGGATCGAATTTGGAGGCATTGACATCCATCAGCGTTTTCGTGCTGGAAGGCAGGTTGAAACCAGCCTCGACCGTCGTGGTCTGCACCGGCTCACCGGCCTTGTCCGGGATCTGGATGGGCTTGGTGGCGTTGATGCTCACCGCCTTGGGGGTGCCGTCAGAGTTGATCTCGTACCCTTGCAGATAACCGCCGGAGTTGCTGACCATGTAGCTGCTTTCATTGAGCTTGAAGGCGCCCGCACGGGTGTAGGTGCGATCCAGGTTGGTCAGGCCGTCCGAGGTCACGAAGAAGCCGTTGCCCTGGATGGCGAGATCCAGCGCGTTGTTGGTGAATTGCAGCGCGCCCTGGTGGAACTGCTGAGCCACAGCGCCAGTCGCCACCCCGTTGCCGACCTGGGTCTTGGCGTTGACGAAGATGGAGTTGGCATAGACGTCGGCGAACTCGGCGCGGGACTCCTTGAAGCCGGTGGTATTGACGTTGGCAATGTTGTTCGCGGTGACGTTCAGGTCTTTTTGAGCCGCATTGATGCCGCTGAGGGCATTGTTGAATGACATGTCTTTCTCCTTAGATCACTGCGTTAGAGGACGAAGCCGACTGGGTGGTGGTCTTGCCGGTCGTCGCGCCAATTTCCAATACATCGGTCAGGTAGATGCCGCCCAGCCCCTTGAGCTTGAGGGTGCTGGGATTGGTGCTCGTACCCAGGGTGACGCTCTCCACCTTGGCGTAAGTTAGGGCGGGTACGCTCTCCGACTTGCCATCCACGGTGGCGTGCGCTTCTATCGAATACTTGCCGCTCTTGGCCGCATTGCCGGACTTGTCCTTGCCATCCCACTCGAAGGCCACGTTCCCCTTGTGGTCCCCCTCGAGGGAGAACTCCTTGACCACCTGGCCGCTCTCGTCCTTCACTGTCACCTTGATGTTGCTGCCGCCGTCTCCGGTGGCGATGACGCCGGAGAGGGTGCCCCCCTTCTCCACATACCCCGTGTTGGAGGGGATGAGCACGTTCTGGCCCACCAGGGCCGACGCCTGGAGCGCCTGGCTCGAGGTCATCAGGCTGTTGAGGCTCTCCATCTGGGTGGAGAGGCTGCTGATCCCCTGGGAGGTCGACATCGAGGTCATCTGGGACAACATCTGGGCGTTGTCCACCGGCTTGAACGGATCCTGATAGGAGAGCTGCATGGTCAGCAGCTTCAGGAAGGACTCCTGATCCAGCTCCTTTTTCTGGGTGCTGGTGTTGACCGTACTGGTCTGGGCCGACGTCGTCCGGTTGACACCCAGCAGGCTGTCATAGGTATCTGCCACTTATGCTTCCCCCTCTAGGGCTTGCGATGCCCGGCGTAGGCCGAACAGGCGGTCACGGGTCTCTGTCATCTGGGTTCACCTCTATCAGGACTTGCCGAGGCCGAGCGTCTGCTGCAGCATCTTCTTGGCCGCATCGGCCACCTGGACATTGGTCTGGTAGCTGCGGGAGGCGGCGATCATGTCCGCCATCTCCTCCACCATGTTGACGTTGGGCTTGAAGATGAAGCCATCCTTGTCCGCCATGGGGTGGTTCGGGTTGTACTCCTTGAGCAGGGGGGCATCGCTCTCGACGATGCCTTTCACATCCACCCCGACCGAGGCCTGCTTGTCGGTCATGGCCTGATCCAACTGGGCGGCAAAGACTGGCCGCCTGGCGTGGTAAGTTTTTTCCACGCTGGAGCTGACGCTGTCAGCGTTGGCCATGTTGCTCGCCACCGTGTTGAGGCGAACGGACTGCGCGCTCATGGCTGAGCCTGCAATGTCAAAGACCTTGAACAAACTCATCCTTGCTCTCCTTTCAGTGCTTTGAGCAGGCCGCTTATCTTGCTGTTCATGAATTCAAGAGAGGCCTGGTATTCAAGGCTGTTGCGCAGGAACTCGCTGCGCTCCTGCTGTACGTCCACCGTGTTGCCGTCACCGGTATCCGGTTGCAGGGGATTGCGGTACTGGGTCGTGCCCGGGGAATCCATCTGCAAGGCGAAGTGCTTCTCGCTGGTAGTGCTGAGCCCGAACCCTTGCTGGCCCTGGGCATCCTGCAACGCTTGTGAGAAGTTGATGTCACGGGCCTTGAAACCCGGCGTATCCGCATTGGCGATGTTGCTGGACAACACCTCGGCACGCTTGGCGCGCACGCTCAGCGTGTACTGATGAACACCAAATGCCTTGTCGAATGAAATTGCCATAGCACACCTCCTGCTTCATGGATATTTAGCAAGAGGTGTGCCAAGAGGGTATTGAGCGGGGTTATTTGACCTTGTAGACGATGCCGGGGTTGCAGCGGATCATCTCGAACTTATCGGTGAGGCCAGCCAGAGACTCGGAGGCCCCCAGCATCAGGTAGCCGCCAGGATTGAGGCTGCTGGCGAACTGGTTGAGGATCTTGGATTTCACTTCGGGCGCAAAGTAGATGAGCACGTTGCGACAGAAGATGATGTCAAACTTGCCGAGCAGGCTGTAGCTCTCCAGCAGGTTGAGAGGGCGGAAGCTGGTCAATTTTCTGACACGCTCCACCACCCGCATCTTGTTGTCGCCATAGGGTTCGAAAAAGAGTCGCTTGCGCTCGGGGGAAAGCCCGCGAGCCAGTGCAAGGCTATCGTAGATCCCTTCCTTACACTGGTTCAGCATGGTGCTGGATATATCGGTCCCTACTATTTGCACCCCGCCCGGCATGCTACCCGGCCGTTTAACTTGCTGCTCCAGCGCCGTCATGGCGATGGAGTAGGGCTCCTGTCCGGACGAAGAGGCGGCAGACCATATCTTGATGGTGCGACCGCTCTTACCAAGCTCCGGGAAAATCTTGTCACTCAATAACTGGAACGGATAGGTATCGCGAAACCACAAAGTCTCGTTGGTGGTCATGGCATCGATCACTGCCATCTTGAGTTCCCGCTCGCGCACGCTCATCGCCCGGGTGACCAGATCAGACAGACTCTCGATACCAAACTGAGTCATCAAGGGCGACAGGCGGCTTTTAACCAGATACTGTTTGTTGTCACCCAGTACTATGCCGCTCTGTTGTGCCAGAAAATTGCTGAATTGCCTGTATAAGTCGTCCGAAAGTGTCTTCATGCAGTTGTTCTTCTTGATTAGAGAGCGCCTTGTACGGCCTTGGCCAATTCATCCGGCTGGAATTTGGCAATGAAATTGTTCGCTCCGACTTTCTGCACCATGGCCTGATTGAACACCCCACTGAGGGAAGTGTGCAGGATAACATGCAAATCCTTGAGGTTGGGATTGTTGCGGATCTCGGCGGTGAAGGTATAACCATCCATCTCCGGCATTTCAATATCTGAAATAACCAATGCAATCTGATCATGTATGGGGCCATTTTTGGACATCTCCAACAACATGTTGAGCGCTTCCCGTCCATCCTTGGCCAGCACGCACTGCACCCCGATAGCCTCCAGTGCACGTTGTACCTGCTTGCGCGCAACCGAAGAGTCGTCCGCAACCAGCACGGGACGCCCGTGAGGATTGCGCTCCACGCTTGCTTCCACCAACTCGGTGGACACCTCAGTGGAGACCGGCGAAATCTCGTTGAGAATGCGCTCCACGTCCAAGATCTCCACCAGCTCGCCATCTACCTCGGTCACTGCCGTCATGTAGTTGATGCGACCAGCCCCTTTGGGTGGCGGCAGAATGGACTCCCAGTTCATGTTGATGATGCGCTCGACCGAGTGGACCAGGAACCCCTGAATGGAGCGGTTGTACTCGGAGATGATGATGAAGCACTTGGAGAGATCCTGGATGGGGCGCTTGCCCATCGCCATGCTGAGATCGATCACCGAGATGGTCTGGCCACGGATATGTGCCACGCCGCGAATGCAGGAGTTGAGCTTGGGCATGACGGTCAGAGGGGGACACTGCAGCACCTCGCGTACTTTGAATACGTTGATGCCAAATCTTTGACGTCCATTGAGACGAAACAGCAGCAGCTCCAGCCTATTTTGTCCCACTAATTGGGTTCGCTGGTTAACCGAGTCCAGAACACTCGCCATAAACACTCCCTAAAAATGCTTGGCACTGATCGTGCATATCATTATGCATGCACATTGGCTTGCATCAGACCATCGTTGTTTCAACAACAGAATAATTCTGGAGCAAGCATAGTTAACTACGGTGGTATACGTGAATAACTTATCGACCGGTAAGCAAAAATGATTAGTAGACTTTTCCTTATCTTACTGCCGTTTTGCAGTCTGTCTCACGCCATGGCGTCCGAGGTCACCGACTATCTGCAAGAACAGGCACAGGCGTTCGTGCTCGACCAGCTCGATATTCCCCTCGATGCACAGGCCGACGTCAAGGCCGGCACCATTGACGAGCGCCTCCCCCTCACGCGCTGCGAAGATGCCCTCACCATTTCCCTCCCCGCCCGGATGGAGATCCGTCGCAACACCACCGTCTACCTCAAGTGCGAGGGAGATAAATCCTGGGATCTCTATCTCCCTGTCCGGGTCAGCATCCAGAAACCCTATGTCACCGTCGCCGTCCCGGTTGCCAAGGGAGACATCCTGAGCGAACCGATGCTGACCTTGGCATACCAGGACCAAACCCTGATCCGTGGCGACTACCTTACCGATCCGACCGCACTCATCGGGGTACGCAGCAAACGTGAGCTCAAACCGGGCCAGCCAATCAGACTGACCCAGGTCTGCGTGGTCTGCAAGGGGGACCAGGTCACCCTGAGTGCTGAAAACAGCAGCATGCAGATCAAAACCATGGCCCGCGCCTTGCAAGATGGCAGCTTCGGAGACATGATCCGGCTTGTCAACACGCGCTCGGGCAGAACGGTGCAAGGCCAGGTCAGTGCAGTGGGCTCCGTGATTGTGACATTCTGACACATGAATGCACTGCGCAATTTTTTTCTAAAGTTCTGACCGCCGTCACCGATACACAGGTAAGCGAACAGTAAAGCAGACGAAGGTAAACCTTATGGCTATCAACAATATCAACAACTTGGCTAACAACCGCCTGCAAAACAGCGGCAGCAGTCAAGGTGTAGCCACCAAGCCGGCGACCTCCAGCGAGGGCAGCCGTGCGACCACCGTCAAGAGCGACTCTGTCTCCTTGACCAGTGAGGCGCAGCAATTGCAGCAGATGCAGAAGACCCTCAACACCGCCTCCACCGGTAACGAGAGCCGCGTCGAGAGCCTGAAGAAGGCCGTGGCCAGTGGGGAGTACAAGGTCAACAGCGAAGCCGTGGCCAGAAAGATGTTCAGCTTCGAAGCCGATCTGGATAAACGGTTGGGATGATGGACCTCCCTTCGCTGCTGCGCGCTCAGGACGACAACCTCTCCCAGATGCAAGGCTTGCTGGCAGAGGAGTTCGACCTCCTCAAGGCTCACCGGGCCCTTGCCTTGCCGGCACTCGCCGATCGCAAGCAGCAACTGCTGGTGGCCATCGAGATGCTGGACAAGACTCTGGCAGAGCTACCTGACTTGCAGCAACAGCTGGGCGCCTTCCCGACCCAATTGCAGGCCCTTCAAGCCAAGCTGGAAGCCTGTCAGGAGCAGAACAACCTCAATGGACGTCTGCTCGAACTCAGTATTGTCTCCAATCGCCGTCTCGCCAGCTTCCTCAGCAAGCTCAGAGACAGCAGCTCCCTGACCTATGACGCCAAAGGCAATACCCGCTCAGGCACCCGCTCTTTCGGGATCAAGGCCTGATCTCCTCTCCCCCTTCGGGCTTCCTCTCCTTTTGGGCCCCTAGTCAGAGCACCAGCTGCATCAGGGTTTCTCCATCCTTGCAGGCATGAATGCTCATGCGGCCCTCGTGATATCGCCCATAACTGGCCACCCACTCGCCCCTTGGAAAACAGATAGACCCCGGGTTCATCAGGATCATCTCTCCTTCCTGACATAGCACAGGCACATGGGTATGACCGCTGATGAACAGGCTCCCTGCAGGCAGGGGCACGTTGCTGGGCTCATAGAGATGACCGTGGCTGACAAACCAACGCCGCCCATCCACCAGTAGCTGGTTGTAGGGCGCCGTGATGGGGAAGTGGAGCAGCATCTGGTCCACCTCCGAATCGCAATTACCACGCACCGCCATGATGCGGGGGGCCAGCTGGTTGAGCCTTGCCGCCACGGCAGCAGGATCATACCCCGCCGGCACCGGATTGCGCGGCCCGTGATTGAGCAGATCCCCGAGCAGCAGATAGTGATCAGGCTGCCAGGGAGCGAGTTGCGCCAGCACCTGCTCGAGGGCAGTCAGACTGCCGTACAGATCCGAGATAATGGCAATCTTCATTCCACACTCCTCTTGACATCCTCCCCCACCTTAGCGCTTCGCGTCACAGGAGGGGGATTCCCATTACTGGGTGATAGCTGCTCGCGCAGTACCGGGTTCCTGCTTCATCGGGCGGCCTGATT
>NZ_JAPCIZ010000047.1:0-35312 GCF_027707725.1 Aeromonas sp. QDB25
TGGCGATGATCTGTGCATCGCTAAAGCGTGATGTTTTCATGTAGAACCTCCTGCGTTCAAGATACGAGAAAATTCTACTTATGAGCACCTCAGTTTTTCGGGGGGATTACCTCACGGCGAACGGGTGGAGGTGATATGCCCGTCTCTTTTTATCCCTTGTCGGCCTCCCTTTATTCAGGAACGTCGCCCTTTAAATCGCGACCAAAAAAAAGCGGGAATATATCCCGCTTTTTTCATGTCATCGCGACTCGGCGTTAGTCGCAGGCAACCTGCATCACCTTGATGGCCAGGCCACCGCGGGAGGTCTCGCGGTACTTGGAGTCCATGTCCTTGCCGGTGATGTACATGGTCTCGATCACCTTGTCCAGCGACACGCGCGGCTTGGAGGTGCGACGCAGGGCCATGCGGGAGGCGTTGACCGCCTTCATGGCGGCGATGGCGTTGCGCTCGATGCAGGGTACCTGTACCTGGCCGGCCACCGGGTCGCAGGTCAGACCCAGGTTGTGTTCCATGCCGATCTCGGCGGCTTCACAGACGTGCTCGGGGCTGCCGCCCATCAGCTCGGTCAGGCCGGCGGCGGCCATGGAGCAGGAGACGCCCACTTCACCCTGGCAGCCCACTTCGGCGCCGGAGATGGACGCGTTCATCTTGTAGAGCATGCCGACGGCGGCAGCGGCCAGATAGAAGCGGGTGTACTCGTCGCGGCCCACCGGCTGGATGAACTTGTCGTAGTAGGCCAGCACGGCCGGGATGATGCCGGCGGCGCCGTTGGTCGGCGCGGTGACGACGCGGCCACCGGCGGCGTTCTCTTCACTCACCGCCAGGGCGAACATGTTGACCCAGTCCACGATGTTCATGGGATCGTTGGAGAGGTTCTCGTTGGTGGTCAGCTGGCGGTAGAGCGGCGCGGCGCGGCGCGGTACGCGCAGCGGGCCGGAGAGGACGCCCTCGGTGCGGCAGCCGCGCTCGATCCCTTCCCGCATGGTGGTCCAGATCTTGCCGAGCTTCTTGTAGATCTCTTCCGGGGTGTTGAAGCACTTCTCGTTTTCCATCATCAGGGCGGAGATGGAGAGACCGCTCTGGCTGCAGTGGGCGATGAGCTCGGCGGCACTCTTGAAGGGATAGCTGACGGACATGTCGCCGCTGTCACCCTTGCCAAAGTTCTCTTCGTCGACGATGAAGCCACCGCCGATGGAGTAGTAGGTCTTGCTGTAGACGGCGTCATCTTCGATGAAGGCGGTCAGCCTCATGCCGTTTTCGTGCAGGGGCAGGGCCTCGTCATGGAAGATCATGGCGCCCTTGGGGAAGCTGACGGTGTGGCAGTGCAGGCCGATGGGCAGACGACCGGTCTGCTCCACGCGGGAGATGAATTCGGGGATGGCGTCGATGTCGACGTTCTCCGGCAGGTTGCCCGCCAGACCCATGATGATGGCGGTATCCGTGTGGTGGCCTTTGCCGGTCCAGGAGAGGGAACCATAGACATCGACCTGGATCCGGGTGATGTCACGGATCTTGCCGCCAGCACGCAGTTCATCCACGAACTGTTTGGCTGCCTTCATGGGGCCGACAGTGTGAGAAGAGGAGGGGCCAACACCGATTTTGAAGATATCAAAAACGCTGATCATGTAACAATTACCTCAGGGTAGAAGGGGGCGCCATGCCCACTCGCAGAAAAGGGATCCATGGGACGGGTCTGTCGTCACAAAGGCCAGGGAACCGGATAACCACAGTGTAACGGTTCAATGCCTAAAAAAAGTTGAAACAGATCTATATTTGTTGAATTCGTGGCGCGAGTATAAAATTTATTTTGATGGTTATCCATTTTGTTAAGCGCCAGACAAACGTTTTGCAAAAAAATACCCGGCGATGCCGGGTATTCGAGTGCCATATGCGGCTTTATCACAGCGGCTTAACACTCGGTGATGTTGACGGCAAGGCCGCCCCGGGCGGTCTCCTTGTACTTGGTCTTCATGTCGTTGCCGGTTTCCCACATGGTTCTGATCACCTTGTCCAGCGACACCTTGTGCTCACCGGTGCCGCGCAGGGCGAGGCGGGCGGCATTGATCGCCTTGACCGCGCCCATGGCGTTGCGCTCGATGCAGGGCACCTGCACCAGACCACCGACGGGATCGCAGGTCAGCCCGAGATTGTGCTCCATGCCGATCTCGGCGGCGTTCTCGACGATGGCGGGGCTGGCGCCCAGCAGCTCGGCCAGGGCACCAGCGGCCATGGAGCAGGCCACGCCGACCTCGCCCTGACAGCCCACCTCGGCCCCCGAGAGGGAGGCATTCTTCTTGTAGAGGATGCCGATGGCCGCGGCAGTGAGGAAGTACTGCATCAGCAGCTCGTCATCCACCTTGCGCACGAAGCGATCGTAATAGTGCAACACGGCGGGGATGATGCCCGCTGCGCCGTTGGTCGGCGCCGTCACCACCCGGCCCCCGGCGGCGTTCTCCTCGTTGACGGCCAGCGCAAAGAGATCCACCCACTCCATCACCATCAGCGGATCCTTGTTGAAATTGGTCTCGCCACAGAGCTGGCGATAGAGGGCGGGAGCCCGGCGCTTGACCTTGAGACCGCCTGGCAGCACCCCCTCGCTCTTGCAGCCACGCTCCACACACCCCTGCATCGCCTGCCAGATCTTGCGAAGCCCGGCCTTGATCTCCGCTTCCGAGCGAAACACCTTCTCGTTGGCCAGCATCAGTCCCGAGATGGAGAGGCCGCTCTCCTGGCACTGGGCCAGCAGTTCGGCGCCGCTCTCGAAGGGATAGGGGATGGGGTGGGCGGCATCGAAGCGGGCCGCCTCTTCCCGGGCGTTGGCGAAGTGACTCTCCTCGATGATGAAACCGCCCCCGATGGAGTAGTAGGTCTGCTCGAACACAAGGGTGTCACCCTCATAGGCGCGCAGTGTCATGCCGTTGGAGTGGGCGGGTAGGGTCTTGCGCCGGTTGAAGAGGATGGCGCCGATGCGGGGAAATTCGCTGGGTTGCTCGCCGCCCAGGCAGAGGGTCTGGGTCTGCTCTACCTGGGCGAGGAAGGCGGGAATGGCCTCGATGTCCACGGATTCGGGTTCAAATCCGGCCAGTCCCAGGATGATGGCCTTGCCGGTGCCGTGCCCCTTGCCGGTCTGGCCCAGTGAGCCGTAGCACTCGACGACGACGCGTCCGGTACGGGAGAGGAGTGCGTTCGCTTTGAGGGTCTGGATGAAGGCGCAGGCGGCCCGCATCGGTCCCACGGTATGGGAGGAGGAGGGGCCTATCCCGATGGAAAACATGTCGAAGACACTGATCATGACGTACTCCAATTATGGATTTCGTCTAAACATTGTAAATTTTTTGTAGTCGTTGAAAAGGGGGGAGATAGCGGGGTGTGATGGCGGTAGGGAAATGGGCGCGGGAGAGATGCGCCATGGGGGAGCCGCTTGGCATCCCATGGCGCCGTGATAGATCAGTCGAGGAACTCGCACAGATAGGCGGAGGCGATCTTCACTTCCAGCTTGAAGGAGGAGTGACCCGCCACGTCGAAGGATTCCCCCTGCTGGTAGGTGTGCCACTCATCTTCGTCGGCCAGCTGGATGGTGAGGGCGCCCTTGATCACCGTCATGCGCTCCGGGGCGGCGGTATTGAACAGGTACTCGCCCGCTTCCATCACACCAACGGTAGCTTTCTCACCTTTTTGCTCGAAACCGATGGATTTAACATTTCCGTCAAAATACTCGTTAACTTTCAGCATCTTTTCTTCCCTGTATGCACGTTTGCAGAGCCAACGTAGCACACTGTTTTGGATGTTGTCATGGTAAAAGGAGCAAAAACAGCCGTGTCTCTTTTGAGGCTTTACTTTCTCATAAAGTTATCAATGCATTTCGTTAACGGGTTCTGATGTAAAACGGGGTGCAAATATGAGATAAAGCGCACCGCCAGAGCAATGGAGAGGATTTGACGCTCTGGGTGGTCATTTACGCTGTAAAAGTGTGAGTAATTGCTAAATAAAGGAACATTCTGTGTTAACAAAAGGATTAATCAAAAACATCGGCTTCCAGGTAGTGGTGGCCATGGTGCTGGGCGCGCTGGTCGGGGCGCTCATGGGAGAGCAAGCCACAGTGTTTGCGCCGCTTGGCACCCTGTTTATCCAGCTGATCAAGATGCTGGTGATTCCGCTGGTGGCGGTGGCCATCCTGTCCGGGGCCGCCAACCTGGGGGCCAGCCCCGCTGCTGGCAAGATTGGCGTCACCACGCTCGCCTTCTTCCTCGGCACCTCCGCACTGGCGGTGTTCCTGGCGCTGGTGATGGGTCAGGTGTTCAAACCTGGTGTGGGCGTTGACTTTGGCGCCACTGCGGCCATGTTCTCCGGCGACTACGCCGACAAGGGTGCACTGCCCGATGCGGTGGCCACCCTGCTTGGCATGATCCCGACCAACGTGTTCAGCGCCTTGAACGAGGCCAACATCCTGCAGATCCTGGTGTTCTGCATGTTCCTCGGCATCGCCCTGGCCAAGCAGCCCCGTGAGCGCGCCAAGCCGCTGGTAGACGGGCTCAACACCCTGGTGGACGCTTTCGTCTGGATGATCAACAAGGTGATGCTGATCGCCCCCATCGGCGTCTTCGGCCTGATGGCCGACGCCATCGGCACCTACGGCTTCGACGTGCTGACCCTGGTGCTCAAGCTGTTCGTCGTCTATGTCGCCGCCATCCTCATCTTCGGCTTCGTGGTCTATCCGCTGCTGATCGCGTTCTTCTCCAACACGCCGGTACGCAAGTACTTCTCCGCGATGAAGAAACCGCAGATCGTGGCCTTCTCCACCGCCTCTTCCATGGCGACCCTGCCGGTCAACATGGAGACCTGCGAGCGCGATCTGAAGGTGACCAACGCCACCGCTTCCTTCGTGCTGCCGCTGGGTGCCACCATCAACATGAGCGGCAATGCCATCTATTACGGCCTGGTCGCCATCTTCTTCGCCCAGGTCTACAACATCGATCTTTCCATGGGTGCCTGGGCGGCGATCATCGTCACCTCCACCCTGGGTGCCATCGGTCAGGCCGGTGTACCGGGCCCGAGCTTCCTGGTGGTTGCCGTGCTGCTGACGGCCGGGATTCCCATCGAGGGTCTGCCGCTGCTGTTCGCGCTGGATCGTCTGTTCGACATGATCCGCACCGCGCTGAACATCACCGGCGATGCGGCCTGTGCCATCATCGTCGATCGCTACAGCCCGGATTACGATCCGAACCGCTGGAGCAAGGAGGCCTGATATCGGGTCGTCCACCGTGCATGACAAGAGGGAGGCTTCAAGCCTCCCTCTTTCATTTGTGTCTATTTGCTGGCGGTGATCCCCGTTTGCCTCACCCGTCTGCGTGACTCAGGGGGAGAGGTGTGCCAGGGCCTGGCGGCAGCGCTGTTCGGCCGCCTCCAGCTCCAGCAGGACCATCTGGATATCTTCCAGCTGTTGCTGCAGGGTCTCCCGCTTGTCGGCCACCAGCCCCAGCATGGTCTGCAACTGGGAGCGGCTGCTCTTGTCCGCATCGTAGAGATCGAACAGCTCCCGGATCTCTGCGAGGCTGAAGCCCAGACGCTTGCCACGCAGGGTCAGCTTGAGCCGCACCCTGTCCTGACGGCTGTAGATCCTGTGCTGTCCCTGGCGGGTGGGGTTGAGCAGGCCCTGATCCTCGTAGAAGCGGATGCTGCGGGTGGTCACATCGAACTCGCGAGCCAGTTCGCTGATGCTGAAGGTGCGGGTGTCGTCCCTGGATTTGGTCATGGGGCTGTCTTGGCTGCCATCTGGTTGTCAATGCAGGCTGGCACCTTACCCAAACGTCAACTTCCCCGCAAGTCTTGTTCCCGTCGCGGCCGCGACATATGTTATCCCGATGTAACAAGGAGAGTGCTATCGATGGATATCGTGATTGTGGCGGCCAAACGTACCCCCATGGGGGCCTTCCAGGGGGCCCTGAGCGGGCTCGGTGCCCCCGAGCTTGGCGCTTGCGCCATCCGCGCCGCGCTGGCGCAGGCCGGGATGACGGGGGAGCAGGTCAATGAGGTCTATATGGGGAACGTGTTGAGCGCAGGGGTCGGCCAGGCGCCAGCCCGTCAGGCGGCGCTCAAGGGGGGGCTGCCGGACAGCGTGCCCTGCACCACCATCAACAAGGTGTGCGGCTCCGGCATGAAGGCGGTGATGCTGGCGGCGGACAGCCTGCGCCTGGGGGAGGCCGAGGTCGTGGTGGCGGGGGGCATGGAGAGCATGAGCCGCGCACCCTATCTGCTGGACAAGGCGCGCAGCGGTTTTCGCATGGGGCACCAGAGCGTGCTCGATCACATGTTCCTGGACGGCTTGCAGGATGCCTACGAAGGCTATCTGATGGGTCATTACGCCCAGTTGAGTGCCGATCGCAGCGGACTGACCCGGGCCGACATGGATGCCTTTGCCATCGCCTCCCTGGAGCGGGCGCTGACGGCGCAGCGCAGCGGTGCCTTTGCCGCGGAACTGGCTCCCGTCATGACCGCTGACCACACCCTGCTGCTGGCCGAGGATGAGCAACCGGGCAAGGCCAGGCCCGACAAGATCCCCGGCCTCAAGCCGGCCTTCAGCAAGCACGGTACCATCACGGCGGCCAATGCCAGCTCCATCTCGGACGGGGCGGCAGTCCTGGTAGTGATGCGGGGCGAGAGCGCTGCCCGGCTCGGATTGCCGGCGCTGGCCAGGGTAGTGGGTTACCAGAGTCACGCCGCCTTGCCGGCGGAGTTTACCAGTGCCCCCGTCGGCGCCATCGACAAGTTGCTGGCCCGGGTGGGCTGGTCGGTGGAGGAGGTGGACCTGTTCGAGGTGAACGAGGCATTCGCCATGGTGAGCATGCTGGCGATGGCCGGGTGCGGCATTCCCCATCACAAGTTGAACGTGAACGGCGGGGCCTGTGCGCTGGGGCACCCTCTTGGCGCCAGTGGCGCCCGCATCCTGGTGACCCTGATCCATGCCCTGCGTGCCCGCGGGCTCAGGCGAGGGGTGGCGAGCCTGTGCATCGGGGGAGGGGAGGCAACGGCCATCGCCATCGAGGCAGGCTGAATGCGTGGGTGAGATTGCTGCGGGTTGATGACATGACAACGTCCCTTCAAGAGGGACGTTGTCATGTCTGGCGGGAGTGGACCGGTTACTCTTCCATGGCCTGAAGCTGCTGGTTGACCCAGGCGGTGGCGCTCAGATAGAGGTGGCTGACCTTCTCTTCGTTGAGGCCGAGCCGGACGGTGTTGGCGGCGACCCGCTGCCAGTCGGCTTTCTCGAAATCTTCACAGAACGCCAGGTAGAACCCGAGCTTGCCCTTGCGGGTGAGCAGGGCGGCACGAATGTCGTCGGTCAGGGGAATGGAGCCGAGCAGCTGATCCAGCGGTTCTCCCATGAGCACGTCCAGCAGGGAGAAGAGGCCGGTGACAAAGGCTTGCTGTGCCTGCTCTGCGGGCGCATGGGTCTGGGCCAGCAGTTCGCAGAACCGGGCTCGGATGAGGGACATCTGATGGAGCTCGGCGCTCTTTTCACTCCCCGCACTGGTGGCGGCGATCAGGGCGACGAAGCGCTTGAGCTGGGCGTGCCCCAGGGAACTTGCGGCCTGGCGAAACGAGGCGATGGGTTGGGGGAAGCGCTTGAGGTGGTTGATGTAGCGCAACAGCTTGAGGGAGAGGGTGAGATCCTGGTTGAGCAGTTGCCCAATCTTGTCCAGATCCGGTTCGGTCTGATTGACCACCTCGAGCAGCTGCATCACCACCAGCTGGGCCGGCGGTATGGTGGGCTGTTGCACCATCTGGGGGCGGCTGAAGAAAAATCCCTGGAACAGGGTGACGCCGAGCTGCTTCATCCGCTCGAACTCGGCCTGATCCTCGACTTTCTCGGCCAGATAGGTGAGGGGCAGGTGGCGATGATTCGCCATGAAGTGCTCGATGCAGGGTTGCGGCGTGCTGCGCAGGTCGAACTTGATGATATGGATGTAGGGGAGGAACCTGTCCCAGTCTGAGACCATGGTGAAGTCATCCAGCGCTAACCGATAGCCCAGCCCATAGAGCTGGATCACTTTCTCCAGCAGCGCATCGTCGGGCTCGGCATCCTCCAGGATCTCGATCACCACCTTGTCACGGGGGAGGCATTCGGCCAATCCGTCCAGCAACAGGGAGTGGGGGAAATTGATGTAGCAGGGGTGATCCCCGATGAGCTGATCGATGTTCTGCTGCAAGAACTGCTCGGCAACCAGCTTGGAAGTGGCCTGCTGTGCGGAGACGGAGGGAAATACATTGTCCAGGCTGTCGCGAAACAGCAGCTCATAGGCTTGGGTGTTCAACTCCCGATCCAGAATGGGCTGCCTTGCTACATAGGAATACATGCATCTCTCCACCATGGTTACAGGCTTGATTCTATGGTGAAGCGGATCACTATGCCAGTGCCGACCGGTCGGGAAGGTCAACAACTGGCATACTATTTGTCAGGAAACCCGGGGTGTCAGAACAGGTAGTTGAGCTGCAGGCCGGCGAGCCAGGCATCCCCTTCCGAGGTGCCATTGAAGGTGGAGGTGGTCTGCGGGATGCCGGGCCTGAGCTGCATGGTTTCGCTCACGTCCACCTTCTTGCCGTCGATCAGGGTCAGCCCCAGATCCAGCGAGAGGTGGCGGTCAATCTGGTAGCCCACGCCAGCGCTGTACCAGACCCGATCCGAGTCGGGGATGGAGATGGTGCGGCGATCCGCCGGGACCGGGCTGCGGTCGTAGGCGATACCGGAGCGCAATTGCCACTGGGGGGCCAGCTGGTAGGTCATCCCCAGGGCATAGCGCCAACTGTCTTCCCAGTGCTCCTCCTTGATGTGCATGGTGCCGTGGTGGTCGAGCTCGGATTCGAGCTGCACGAATTTGCTCCAGTTGGTCCAGTTGATGCTCGAATGCAGCGCCAGGGCCGGGGTGAGTTGATGGAACAGAGCCAGCTCGGCGGTGGCGGGCAGGGGCAGATCCAGGCTGCCGGTATCGGTGAAGGGCTGGCCCTTCTGATCGATGCCGATGGCGTCACCGGAGAGGGTCAGGGTGATGTCGTGGCGATAGGAGAGACCGATGCGGGTTGCCTGCGACAACTCAAGCAGGGTGCCCAGGTTCCAGCCCATGGCCCAGCCATCCCCTTTCAGGTGCTTGGCTATCTGGTTGTTGGAGGGGAAGGTGCCGCCCACTTCCCCTTCCCCCTGAATGGCGGAGAGACCGGCCCCGACGGACCAGACGCGGTTGATGCGATAGGCCAGGGAGGCCCCCAGATCCATGGTCTTGATGTCGGAGACGTTGCCGAAGTGACCGGCGTTGTAGTTGTCCGGCATCTTGACCCCGAGTCCGTAATAGGAGGTGGCGGCAAGCCCGAGGCGCCATTGCTCGTTGAGGGGCACGATGAGATAGGCGTTGGGTACCCAGGCGTCACCCGCAATGTCGTGGGCTCCGGCATCCAGACTGACCGGCCCCTGGGGGGTAGGCACCCGGGTGGTGCCCTCTATGTTGACGTCGGGGTGCACATGGATGACGCCGCCGGAGAAGGCCAGGGTATCGAACCGGGTCATGGCGGCGGCATTGCGGGAGAGCACGCTGGCATTGTCGGCGATGGCGGCTTCACCCGCGAAGGCTCGCCCCATGCCGGTGGCGGATTGCTCCGCGAGCTGGAAGCCGGCAGCCTGCACCTGGCTCGACAGCAGCAAGAGGGCTATGAGGGAGGGTTTGAACGTCGGATGCATGGTCTTTCCTCGGGATGAACTGGGTGTTCATTCTGTTATTCGGTTGGGGCCGGGATTTTATATGGTATGACCAGCAAGGCAACGGGGAGAGCGGAACGTGCAGCAAAACGGGATTAAATGCTGAAAGAAATACCCATAACAGCTTGATAAAAAAAGAAAAGAGTACAGTTGTTTACTACAGCTGTGCGCTCAATTGGCGAAATTGGATAAAAAAAGAGCGCCCTGGGGCGCTCTCGATGATGACGTGAAAATCAGAATTTCATGTTGAACTGGGCGGAAGCCAGCAGGGCGTTGCCATGGGAGGTGCCCTTCCAGCGCAGCGCATCGCTGTGGTTGCGCAGGCCTTCGTTCACGTCCACTTCCTTGCCGTCCAGATAGGCCATGCCGAAGTCGAGGCTCATGTCCGGGTTGATGTGGTAGGTGGCACCGGCGCTGTACCAGATACGGTCGGAGTCAGGAATGCTCAGGCTGCGGTATTCCGGCTCGATGGGGCTGTTGTCGTAGGCGAAGCCGATACGGGCTTCCCAGGACGGGTTGACGTACCAGGTACCGCCCAGGGCGTAACGGGCAGAGTCCTTGAACTTCTCGTCTTTTTGCAGGCAGACACCGCCGGCGCAGTTGCTGCTGGTGGCCTTGAGCTCCTGGAAGGCGCTCCAGTCGGTCCAGTTCACGGAGTAGTGGACAGCGAATTGCTGGTTCAGGCGGTGGTAGCCTGCGAATTCGGCCTGGGCCGGCAGATCCAGTTTCAGGTTGCCATCGACGACGCGGTTGCCGGAGGTGGCACCCTGGAAGTCGCCGTCAAAGCTCAAGTCCACCTGGGAGCGGTAGGTCAGGGCGAGACGGTTGTTGTCGTTGATCTCGTACAGGGTGCCGACGTTCCAGCCAAAGCCCCAGGTGTCGCCCTTCAGGTGAGCCAGACGGGTATCGGAGTTGGCACCTGGAATGGCAGCGGAGAGCGCACCGGCATAACGGTTCAGCTCGGCGGCGGCGTAGACGGCATTGATGCCGGCACCGACGCTGAAGCTGGAGTTGATGCGATAGGCGATGTTGGGGTTGATGTTGAAGGTCAGCAGCTCGGTGTCACCGGCGCCAGCACCGGCCGCGAAGGTCTTGGAATATTCGGTGGAGAGGCCGTAGTTGGAGAAGAGGCCGATCCCCCAGGCCCACTGATCGTTCAGGGGCTGGATGAAGTAGGTGGCCGGCACGAAGGCATCGGGGGCGATGTCGCTCTCGCTGGACGGAGCCAGCTTGGTGGAGCCGGCATAGATGTCGCCAGCCACGTCCACGTCGGGCTTGATATAGGTGCCGGATACAGACAGTGCCATCTTGTCGAAGGTGGTCATGGCCGCCGGGTTGCGGGACAGCACGGCCGCGTTGTCGGCGATGGCTGCTTCACCTGCGTAGGCGCGCCCCAGACCGGAGGCCGAGTGCTCGTTCAGCTGGAACGCGGCGGCGAAGGTCTGGGTGCTGGCCAGGGTCACGGCCGCAGCGATCAGGCTTTTCTTGAAAAAGGCAGTTGTCATAGTGTTCTCTCTTTGTAAGCAGATTTTCTGTCGACATCGCGGCTCTTTGGCGGCTATTGACGACATGATCTGTTGTTATGTCAGCTTCTTCCCATTCATTGCTGGCGTGATTCTATGGATCTGGTAGGAGGTAAGAAATCAGACCAGTGACAGCAGAATACATAAAAGTTTCCATTGTGTTAATCATTTGTTTTAACTTGCCGTTTTATTAGGCTGATTTATCTATTATTGGATAAATAAAGCACAATGGTGCCATTTGAGTCATTTAAAATTAATGGTAGAAATGTGACTTCGCGCGGGCAATGGGCGGGAACATGCGGGGATGTGGGGATGAACAGGCAGACAATGAGGATGTCTGCCTGTGATGTGGCTGAGGCGGAGGACGAGTCAGCTTGGGTCAAGGTCTGTTAAATGGACCAGTGCAGGCGTGACTCAAGCTGGCGGGCAACCGGGGCGAGGGGCTCCTGCATGTCTCCGATGAGCACCATGTTGGCCCCCTTGAGCGGCAGTATCTCCCCCTTGAGGGTCCCGTCTGCAAAATCGGGCTGGATCGTCAGTGGCAGATGCTTGGGGACGAGGAACAGGGTGACCGGTCCCATCTTGCCCTGGAGCACCATGTGCAGGGCCGGTCCCTGGTAGAAGGCGCAGTGGTTGACATAGGTTACCTTCATGCCCGGCATCTCGCTCAGGGTGGCACCATATTTCTCCATTTTTGCGTTGATGGTGTGCAGGCTGACCCGCTCATCCACCGCATGAATGAAGGGCTCTTCCCCATAAACGTGGGACATGGCGACTTGAGCCAGCGACAGGGTGTCCGGTGCCACAGGCCAGCTGATCCAGCGGGTGCTCATGCCGAGCAGGAAGGCGACCGAGGCCGCGATGGCCAGAGCGCGCCATTGCGTGCGTGCAGGAGTGACGGGTAGCGAGACCACCTGCTCCTCTTCGGCTGCCATCGCCTGCCTGAGCAGGATCCGCTCCGCAAGACCGGCTGGTACGTCCACTTCCAGGGTGCTGCGCACCTGGCGCTCGAGCTGCTGCATCTCGTCCAGATGCTTGCGATTGGCCGGTGACGCCTCGGCGGCTTTCAGGAAGGCGGGATCCCTGTCCGAGGGGTGAGTGATGGCCCGGCGGCGAAATTCAAGCTCATCCATTGGTGTGTCCTCTCTGTTGTTTCGCAGACTCCATGGCCTCTTTTATCTGGTTGCGGGCGCGAAACAGCCTTGTCATGACGGTGTTCTTGTTCAGGCCGAGTTGCTCGGCGATCTCCTCCCCGCTGAATCCCCCCAGTACCTGCAGCAGCAGCGGCTCCTGATACTCGGCAGGCAGGCGGGCGATGTGGCGCCTGAGCCATTCGTGCTCCATCTCCTGCTCGCTTGGCAGGACACCCTGATCCCGCAGGGGGTGCTCGTCGAGGTCGACGAGATCGAACTGCTTTCGCTCAAAGCGGCGTGCATTCTCCCGCCGCAATATGGTGATGAGCCACGCCTTAGCAGCCTTGTCGTCCAGCAGGGTATCTATCGCCTTCCAGGCGCGCAGGAAAGTCTCCTGCACCAGATCCTCGGCGATTTGCGGATCCCGGCACAGCCAGTAGGCGTAGCGGTAGATGTCTCCGTGCAGGGCGTGCACCAGGGCTTCGTACTTGGTTTGTTTGTCTGCCATCTCCCCATAGACCGGAGAAGCGCAGGGATCCTTTCCCGTGTCGGCCCTTTTTCTTCTGAAAAAACCTAACGCCATAAAGGGGTGTCCTGTTTCATGAGGGGCGCATCATGCACGCATCCACGCCAGTATTCGAAGACCATAGGCTATCGCAAAGCTCTCCCAGGTGCACAACTCCCTGGCGAGCGCCTGCCTGGGCAGGTGTTCGCCAGGGACTCGCTTGGGGGAAAAACAGGCCCGATCCAGGCCGTCCAGCAGCGCCCCCATGGCGGGGTCGCGGTGACAGGGCAGCCTGGCCAGATGCAGACAGGGGGTGTCCCAGCGCAGGACGGCCCAGGTCAGCAGGGTTTCCCTGGCCTCGTCAGGAGAGCCCGTGGCGAGGGCCCGTTGCAGGCGATAGAAGGCGTGCCAGCGCGGCCAGCGGCGCATGAATGCCCGCAGCAGGATGGCCAGGAGCACCCAATAGAGATACTGGACCCCTGGTGCGGGGGAGGCGGGAGTGGCGCTCTCCCTTGCCGTGAACACCAGAGGATGTGCGGGCAGGCGCGCCTCCTCGATGCGACCGCTCTGGGTGTTGAACCAGCGCAGGGTCTGGGGGGGCAGCACATAGCGCCCCGCCTCGTCGGCGGTCAGGGCCTGGCGCCACTGGCGCTCGAAGCGTAGCGCCCCCTCGGCCACGAATCGCTCCTGTTGCTGCTCGCCGTCCGGCTTCATGGAGAGGCCGGCGGGCAGGGGCGGGGCCGGCAAGGGGGGCAGGCGGTTGCCATCCCCCCCTTCCATCACCAGGGTGAGGGTGCGGATCACCGGCTCACCCACCCTGGCCTGGGCCGGGCTGAACTGCTGGCGCAACACCAGGCTGCTCGCCACCGGCTCCAGGGGGGCCTTGTCCACCTTGATGAAGAGGGTCGCCGCCCTGGCGGACAGCAGATCCCCCGCGTTGCCCGGCGCGGTCGCACCGGCCTGGTCCTGGGGCGGCAACCGCCCCTGAAAGCGGGGGGATTCGACGGGATGGAGCCCGGGTCCTTTGGCCTGCAGCAGCCATTTTCGCGTGAGACGCCCGGGCAGGCCGGGGCTGGTGGGAGAGTCCCAGCGGTCCTCGCCAAGGCGGCGAATGGTAAAGGCCGGGGTGATGGGCTCGCCGAGGTTGGGGGCCTCCAGGTTGGCAGGCAGCCAGAGGGTCAGCTCATAGATGAAGGGCTGGCCGGGGTAGAGATTCCCCTCATGGAGCACCCGGGCCTGCAGCTCGACCGGAGAGAATACCGGGTCTTGTGTCGGCATCAGGGTGCCGTCCAGGGAACGTGTCGGCACCGCCAGGGAGGGGGTGAGATCGGCGCCAAGGGGCAGGGAGGGCACCTGGCGCGGGCTGGTATCGAGCAGGTGCAGGGGGATCTGCCAGCGGGTCAGGCTGCGGCTCTGGGCACTGACCCGCTGTATGCTGACCCGCCCGACCGCAAACTGGCGCAGCAGCGGTTGCAGGTTGAGATCCTCATCGCGGTGCAGCCCGTCGGCTTCGATGACGAGCAGCCAGTCGCGCTCGCTCGCCCCCGGCAACAGCTCGGCCTCGACAGGGGCGGCCTGCACCCGCATGGCGCACAGGGCGAGCAGCAGCCAGCAGCCGATCCGGGGGGAGAGCAAGCGCTGCACGAGGATCACCAGGGCTCCTCCACCTTGATCAGGGGGCGGCGCAGGGCCTCCTTGCGAAGGCGCTGCTCCAGCAGCAGCACGGGGGGCGCCGGGGGGCGGGGAGCCTCTGAGGCGCGGACGGGGTCGGGAGTGTCGGCCTGCTCCGGGGCATTTGCCGAGGGAGTTGTCTGCGGCGGGTTGGCCCGCAGCAGGGCCAGGTTGTGCAAGGCATCCCTGTGCCCAGGTTCAAGGCGAAGGGCGCTCAGATAGGCCTGCTCCGCGGCGGCAAGGTCCCCGAGCCAGACCAGGGCATTGCCCCTGTTGTAGTGGGCGGTGGCGCTGTTTGCCCTGCCATAGGCGGCGACGGCCCTGGCGTAATCCCCGGCTCTATACCAGGCGTTGCCTTGCCAGACCGGATCCTGGAAGGCGTTGGCCGCTTCCCGATAGTGTCCCTGGCGATAAGCCTGCCAGCCTGCTTCATCTTGTCGGGAGGCCGCCTGCAGGGAAGGGGGCGCGACGCCAATGACGAGGATCACCAGCAGCCAGTGGGCGCCGATCCGTGCCAGCAGCGCCAGGGGGAGCAAGGGGATGAGCAGCCAGGGGCCGAGATCCCGGGATTGCCCCTGCGTCAGGGTCTGGCCCATGGGCAAGGGGGCAAAGCGGGGCAGGCCGGAATCAAGCCAGGCCAGCCTGCCTCCGGTACTGGCGGCAAGGGCGGTCATGGCCTCCTCGTCGGGCAACCGGGTCTCCTTGCCCCCGCTGGCCAGCAAGATGTCGAGCCGCGGGGCCGAGCCTGCCTTGCAGAACAGGTCGTTGAGGCAGGGCCAGAGGGCGGCGATGCGATCGCGCGCTGTCCCGGAGAGGCCGTCGGTCACGAGCAGTAGACGGGCGGACTGGCCCGGCGGGATCAGGGTGAGGGCCAGGGCCACGGCGCGCTCGGGGGCGCTGCCCTGGACAGGCATGATGGCCGGGCGCAGGTCCGGCAGCAGCAGGGCGATGGCCTGATGATCCCGGGTGGGAGGCATGGCGAGGTAGGCATCCCCGGCAAATAGAATGAGGGCGATGGGATGGGCCGCGTCCTGCCGCGCTATGTCGGCCAGCATCTCCTGCAATCCCAGCCTCACCCGGGTTGCCCGGTCCGGCGCCAGATCCTGCGCCAGCATGGAGTCGGAGAGATCCAGCAGCCAGATATCGAGGGCCGGGCTCGGCATGGGGAGACTCTGTTGGCGCAGGGCGGGGCCCGAGAGCGCCAGGATCACCGGCAGACAGGCAAGCCAGCGCCAGGGGATGGCCCGATGGCGGCTCGGCAGCAGATAGGCCTGCATGGCCGGGGAGAGCAAGCCGGGATCGCGGCGGCGGCGCCACCCCTGCCACAGCCAGGGGATCAGGGCCAGCAACCAGAGGGGGCGCAGCAAGGTCAGCTCCATGGTGCCACCGTCATGACCAGCCTACTCATGGGATGGCCTGTGTGACAGGGGGATGCGCCAGCGGGCTGGCCAGCAGAGCAGCAGCCAGGCCAGGGCCAGTGGCCAGGGGTAGAGCTCCTGGTGGGGCCGGGAGAGGGTCTGGGGCCGGGCGAGGGGCTCCAGGGTGTCGATGGCCTGGTTGATGGCGGCGAGATCGCCCCGGTTGCGGGCGCGAAAATAGCGGCCTCCTCCCAGTGTCGCCAGCTGCTGCAACAGGGCTTCATCCAGTTCGGCACTGGGATCGGCATCCCCTGCGGGCGCGGCGAAGGTGTCGGGGTCGGCGCCCACCCCCAGGGTATAGAGACGGATGCCTGCTTTGGCGGCGAGCCGGGCCTCGGTCAGGGGATCCGCATTGCCCGAGGTATTGCGCCCGTCCGTCACCAGCAGCAGGGCGGTGGGGCGGGTGGGGTCGGCGTGCTGGCGTGCCAGCAGGATGGCTTCCCCCAGGGCCGTGGTGCGCCCCACCAGATCGAAATCGAGCTCCCTGGCCAGGGTGAGCAGGGCCCCGGTCTCCTGGGTGAGGGGGGAGAGCAGATAGGCGTGATCGGCAAAGACGACGAGGGCGATGCGATCCCCCGGGCGGGAGGCGACAAGGTTGCTTATCTGCTGGCGCACCGCGGCAAGCCTGTCCGTTTGCTCTCCGTCATCCAGCATGTCCTGGGTGCGCATGCTGTCGGAGAGATCCACCGCCAGGATGAGGTCCCGGCTGCTCTGGTAGTGAATGATCGGGGGCTCCTGCCACTGGGGGCGGCACAGGGCCAGTACCAGGGCGCACCAGCAGAGCATCATACGCCACAAGGGCTGCCCCGTCTGGGGCTGGAGCAGGGGAAAACCTCCATGAACGAGCCGGTTTCCTCCCTTGCGCCCCTTCATGGGAGGCAGGCCGAAGCGCACCAGCAGCGGCAAGGCGAGGGCGAGGGAAAACCAGGGCCAGGCGAGGATCATCGCGTACCCTCCGGGGGAGGTGCCCCTCGCTTGCTTGCCGGGAATCGCGGCGCGCTGACGCAGCGTCGCCCCCAGGCGAGATAGGCGAGGCGCAATCTTTTGCGCTGCGCCTCATCGGGCACGCTGCCCCCATAGAGCCAGAGTGGCCACTGGGCGGCAAACTGGGAAAAATCGCTCCCCCCCTTGCTGTCCAGCCAGGCGAGCCAGGCCTCCCCTTGCAGGGGGGCCGCCTCGGGCCAGCGGGCCATGGCCGCTTCTCGCAGGGCATCCTGCAGCCTGGGGACGAGATCGTCGGCCTGCCAGTCTATCCGGTGCGCCCAGCGGCGCTGGCGCCACAGGGTGAGGGCCGTCATGGCGATCAGGCAAGCGGCGGTCGCTGCGATCAGCAGCCCACCGAGGGCCATCAGGCGAGGATCCTGTGCAGGCTCGAGAGCGGGGCCTTGGTGGATGTCGCGCAGCTCGGCACGGATGGCTTGCAAGGCCTCACT
Organism: Aeromonas sp. QDB25; assembly: GCF_027707725.1. Classification (NCBI taxonomy): domain Bacteria; kingdom Pseudomonadati; phylum Pseudomonadota; class Gammaproteobacteria; order Aeromonadales; family Aeromonadaceae; genus Aeromonas; species Aeromonas sp. QDB25. Next base: position 17,429 of record NZ_JAPCIZ010000047.1, read on the forward strand.
GGACGAGGGCTGGCGATATGCATCCGGTGCGGGCACGCCCTGCTCCCCCTTCAAAACAGACGGCATCCGCCCTCCTGCCACTGGCGTTGCAGGGTGGCGCCGTTGTCGAGGCGATAGAGGCGCGTCACCAGGGGCAGTAACTGCTGGCGACAGGCCTCGGCCTGTTCGTCGGCCGCCCTCTGGTAGCGGGCGCGAAAGTGGGGGTCTTCTCCCGCGAGCCAACCGCTGTGTCTGCCTGCCTGCACTGCCAGTTGCCCCTGCTCGGGCAGCGCGGCTTCCAGGGGATCGCGGATCTGCCAGTAGTGGATGTCGTGGCGCAGGCGAAGACGTTGCAACTGCTGGCAGAGTGCCTGGTCCGGTGCCTGGTGATGGCTTATCAGGGTCAATCTGGCCCCGTGGGGCAGGGTGAGTCGTGCCAGGGTCTGGGCCAGCGTCCAGGGCGGGGGGGCGCGATCCAGCCCTGCCTCGTAATGGCGGCAGAGCGCTTCCAGCAGAGGCATGAGAGAGCCGCGCTGGTGCTCTGTGTGGGGGACTGCGCCCTGGCAGATCAAGGTATTGGCCTGTTTCTCCCCCTGCCAGAACAGGGCTGCGGCCAGCTCGCAGCCAAGGCGGGCCTTGAGCTGGGCGCGGGAGCCAAAGTACATGGCGGGTGAGAGATCCAGCAGCAACCAGTGGGCTTGATCCTGCTCTTCCCCGTAGAGGCGGGTGTGGGGGCGGCCGAGGCGGGCGGTGACCCGCCAGTCGATGTGACGTACCTCGTCACCGGCCTGATAGAGGCGAAGCTCCCTGAAATGGAGCCCGGGCTGGCGCCCGATACGCCCCTGGGCCGCCTGATGAATGCGAGCACGCTCGCCCTGGCGCGTCCAGAGGCGCACCGCCAGCAGCCGCTCGAGGGTGAGGGCGATGTCGGGGTGATCCCGGGGCTCGGCGACGGGGGTCATGGCGATAGGGCTGCCTGCGGGGGTCGGCTCAGGGGCATGGAATGGCATCCAGCAGCAGGGCGATGAGCGCCTCGCTATCGAGGTTGTCCGCCAGCGCCTGATAACTCGGGATGAGGCGGTGGCGCAGCACGGTAGGCGCCAGCTGCTGGATGTCTTCGGGCAACACGAAGTCGCGCCCGGCGAGCCAGGCCCGGGCCCGTGCGGCTCTTGCGAGGCCGATGCTGGCTCTGGGACTGGCCCCCACCGCGACCAGGGGGTCTAACTCGGGGCACAGGCCGCTGCCGGGGCGGGTGGCGCACACCAGTTGCACCAGATAGTGTTCGAGGCGCCCCTGCATCTGTACCCCTTGAACGGTGGTACGGGCTTCCAGCAGGTCGGACTGGCTGAGGGTGACCGGCGGCGTCGGCAGGGCGTCGCCGCGGGCGTTGAGTTGAAGGATGGCCAGCTCCATGGCGGGGCTGGGGTAATCCACCAGCAGCTTGAGCAAGAAGCGATCGAGCTGGGCCTCCGGCAGGGGATAGGTCCCTTCCTGTTCGATGGGGTTCTGGGTGGCGGCGACCATGAAGAGGGAGGGCAGGCGCCAGCTCTTCTTGCCCACGGTGATCTGGTGCTCGGCCATGGCCTCCAGCAGGGCGGACTGCACCTTGGCCGGCGCCCGGTTGATCTCGTCCGCCAGCACCAGGTGATTGAACAGGGGGCCGGGTTGAAACACGAAACTCGCATCCTGGGGATGGAAGACCTCGCTGCCGGTGAGATCGGCAGGGAGCAGATCCGGGGTGAACTGGATACGGGCAAAGCGCCCCTCCACGGCGCCGGCCAGCGCCTTGACCGCCCGGGTCTTGGCAAGACCGGGGGCCCCCTCGATCAGCACATGTCCTTCACATAACAGGGCGATCAGCAGCCCCTCGATGAGGGGGCCCTGTCCCAGGATCTGGCTGCCCAGATAGTCTCCAAGTGCTCTGAACTCGGCCGCTGCCATGCGATAAACCCGTTGTTTTTATGGAAGTTGATCTTTTTATACCCCAGTTGGCTCACAAGGGCGAGGGAGGGTGGCAAGATGGGGACAATTTAGTTTCAATCAGCCGTATGAAATTTGTGATTGGATTGTTAAGATGTGGCGCAATGAGGTCAGACCTCTGCCTTTTTAACCCAAGGAGCCAGGATGAAACAGCCATTGAAACTGACGACTCGCCAGGGCGAACGGATAGCCGTCGTGGCGGGTCTGCGCACCCCCTTTGCCAAGCAGGCCACCGCTTTTCACGGCGTGCCTGCGGTGGATCTGGGCAAACTGGTGGTGAGCGAGATGCTCGCCCGCACCGATCTCGACCCCAAGCTCATCGACCAGCTGGTGTTCGGCCAGGTGGTGCAGATGCCGGAAGCGCCAAACATCGCCCGGGAGATCGTGCTTGGCACTGGCATGAGCGTCAGCACCGATGCCTATAGCGTGTCGCGCGCCTGCGCCACCAGTTTCCAGGCGGTGGCCAATGTCACCGAATCCATCATGGCCGGCACGGTGGACATCGCCATCGCCGGCGGTGCCGACTCCTCTTCCGTGCTGCCCATCGGAGTCAGCAAGTCTCTGGCCCGCGCCCTGGTGGATCTCAACAAGGCGCGCAACCTCCAGCAGCGTTTCAATATTCTGCGCCGTCTGCGTCTGAAGGACCTGCTGCCGGTGCCCCCGGCCGTGGCCGAGTATTCCACCGGTCTCTCCATGGGGCAGACCGCCGAGCAGATGGCCAAGACCCACCAGATCAGCCGCGAGGCGCAAGATGCGCTGGCCCACCGCTCCCACACCCTGGCGGCCGAAGCCTGGGCCCAGGGCAAATTGAGTGGCGAGGTGTTCACTGCCCATGTGCCCCCCTACAAGTCGCCGCTGGAGCGGGACAACAACATCCGCGAAAGCTCGGATCTGGCGAGTTACGCCAAGCTCAAACCGGTCTTTGACCGGGCTCACGGTTCGGTGACCGCCGCCAACGCCACTCCGCTTACCGACGGCGCCGCCGCCGTGCTGATGATGCGCGAAGGGCGGGCCCGCGAGCTGGGTCTGGAGCCGTTGGGTTACATCCGCAGCTTCGCGTTTTCCGCCATCGATGTCTGGCAGGACATGCTGATGGGCCCCTCCTATGCCACGCCGCTGGCGCTGGACCGTGCCGGCATCACCCTTGGGGATCTGACCCTCATCGACATGCACGAAGCCTTTGCCGCCCAGACGCTCGCCAACCTCAAGATGTTTGCAAGCGCCGAATTTGCCCGTGACAAGCTGGGCCGGGATCAGGCCATCGGTGAGGTGGACATGGAGAAGTTCAACGTGCTCGGCGGCTCTTTGGCCTTTGGTCACCCCTTTGCCGCCACCGGGGCGCGCATGATCACCCAGACCCTGCATGAACTGCGGCGCCGGGGTGGGGGATTGGGGCTCAACACCGCCTGTGCGGCGGGTGGGCTGGGTGTGGCCATGGTGCTGGAGGTGGAATGATGAGTGCCAAGACTTTTTCTCTGGATATTCGCAAAGACGGCATCGGCATCCTCACCATGGATGTGCCCGGTGAGAGCATGAACACCCTGAAGGCCTCCTTTGCGGACGAGATCCGCACTCTGCTGGCCGAGGTAAAGGGGAACGGGGATCTGATCGGCCTGGTGATCGTCTCCGGCAAGAAGGACTCCTTCGTTGCCGGGGCCGACATCGCCATGCTGGCGGCCTGCACCAGCGCCCAGGATGCCGAAGCGCTGTCCCGGGCCGGACAGGACGTGTTCGCCGAGATCGAAGCCCTGGGGATCCCGGTGATCGCCGCCATTCACGGCCCCTGCCTTGGCGGCGGGCTGGAGCTGGCGCTCGCCTGTCATGGCCGGGTGGTGACCGATCACGGTAAAACCGTGCTGGGCCTGCCGGAAGTGCAGCTCGGCCTGCTGCCAGGCTCCGGCGGTACCCAGCGCCTGCCGCGCCTCATCGGGGTGGCCAAGGCACTGGATCTGATGCTGACCGGCAAGCAGGTGCGGGCCAAACAGGCCAGGAAGCTCGGGCTGGTGGATGACATGGTGCCCCCGTCCATTTTGCTGGAGGCCGCCATCAAGCTTGCCAAGAAGGGCAAGCCGCGCCACCACCTGAAACGGGATCTGCAGGGCAAGGTGCTGGAGACCAACAAATTTGGTCGCAAGGTGCTGTTCGATCAGGCCCGCAAGGGGGTCAAGGCCAAGACCCGGGGCAACTACCCGGCGCCGGAGCGTATCATCGAGGTGGTGCGCATCGGCGTGGAGGAGGGGATGCAGGCCGGCCTGCAGGCCGAGGCCCGCCACTTCGGCGAGCTGGTGATGACGCCGGAATCCGCCGCCCTGCGCTCCCTCTTCTTCGCCACCACGGAGATGAAGAAAGAGGTGAGCTATCAGGGGGCCGAGCCGCGCAAGGTGGGTCATGCCGCCGTGCTGGGGGGCGGCCTGATGGGGGGCGGCATCGCCTTCGTCACCGCCACCAAGGCGAGGGTGCCGGTGCGGATCAAGGATGTGGCGAGCGCCGGCATCGGCAACGCCATGCGCTACAGCTACGACATCCTCGCGAGGAAGCTCAAGCGTCGCCAACTGCTGCGCAGCGAACTGGAGAAACAGATGAGCCTGCTCACCGGCACCCTGGACTACTCCGGCTTCCACCGGGTCGACATGGTGGTGGAGGCGGTGTTCGAGGATATCGATCTCAAGCACCGGATGGTGCAGGACGTGGAGCGCGAGTGCGCTGAGCACACGGTGTTTGCCTCCAACACCTCCTCCCTGCCCATCCACCAGATCGCCTCGGCGGCGACGCATCCGGAGCGGGTGGTGGGGCTGCACTACTTCAGCCCGGTGGACAAGATGCCGCTCGCCGAGATCATTCCCCACGCGGGTACCAGCGCCGAGACGGTGGCCACCACCCTGGCGTTCGCCCGGGCCCAGGGCAAGACCCCCATCGTCGTGAAGGACGAGGCGGGTTTCTACGTCAACCGCATCCTGGCCCCCTACATGAACGAGGCGGCCCGCCTGGTGCTGGAAGGGGAGCCGGTGGAGGTGCTGGACGGCGCCCTGCTCGACTTCGGCTTCCCGGTGGGCCCCATCACCCTGCTGGACGAGGTGGGGATCGACGTGGGGGCCAAGATCTCCCCCATCCTCGAAAAGGAGCTGGGTGGTGAGCAGTTCCAGGCCCCCAAGGCGTTTGACAAGCTGCTGGAAGACGATCGCAAGGGGCGCAAGAACGGCAAGGGCTTCTACCTCTATGGCAAGGCGGCGCCGCGCAACCGGCTCACCGGCAAGGAGGGCAAGAAGACGGTGGACGCGAGCGTCTACGACGTGCTCGGCGTCAAGCCCCAGGCCAGGCTGGCCAGGCAGGAGATCGCCGAGCGCTGCGTGCTGCTGATGCTCAACGAGGCGGCCATGGCGCTCGACAGCGGCGTGGTGGCCTCGGCCCGGGACGGCGACATCGGCGCCATCTTCGGCATCGGCTTCCCGCCGTTCCTGGGCGGCCCCTTCCGCTACATGGACAGCCTCGGCATCGACTATCTGGTGGGGCGCCTCGAGCACCATCAGAAGCGCTTTGGCGACCGCTTTGCCCCCTGTGCGCGGCTCAAGGCGATGGCGGCGGAGCAGCAGCGCTTCTACGGCTGAGGCGTCTGCGTGACAAACAGGCGGGGCGGCCCTGGGTCGCCCCGCCTTTTTTGTCCAAGCCAGGGGCCTCGGGGAGCGGAAAACGGGGTGACAAGGGGCTAAATTATTGATCTGGCGCAAACTGGTGCCCCATTTATTACTTTGGTGGCATAGGACTCAGGCGCGGGTTGAGGTCAAATAGCCTTATCAGGAGCGGGGACTACCCCGTCGCGAAAGGGACACCCATTTCACTGGATGAAGGACACACTATGAGTCTGCTCGAACAAACCATCTGGAACATATTGGGATACGGGGCCATGCCCTTTATCTTTCTGAGTGGCTTCGTGGCCGTGGCAGTCACCTGCTGCCTGCTGCTCAATGCCTTCGGGGTCAAGTCCGCCGAGAAGTGAGTCACTCTCGTTCATGCCGCCAAATGCCAGTCCTCGGACTGGCATTTGTTTTTTGTGTCTCCTGAAGCACTTATCCCGACCCTGATAGGGTAAAGGGAGCGCAAGACGGTCGAACCCGGCGGCCATTTTGATTACACTGACGCCCGGCATGTCCGCCCCTTTCTCTTTTATCAGGTGTTCACGACTTCTATGGCGCTCAAGGCAACCATCTTCAAGGCCCAGATCAGCTTGTCTGACATGGATCGCAATCTCTATCAGGACTTCTCCCTCACCCTGGCCCGTCACCCCTCCGAGACCGACGAGCGCATGATGATCCGCCTCGCGGCCTTCGCCTGGCATGCCGCCGAGCGGCTGGAGTTCACCAAGGGGCTCTCTGCCGACGACGAACCCGAGCTCTGGCGCAAGAACTACTCCGACGAGATTGAACTCTGGATTGAGCTGGGCCAGCCGGACGAGAAGCGCCTCAAGAAGGCGTGCAACCGTTCCCGCCAGGTAGTGCTCTACCTTTACGGCGGCCGTGGCACCAGCGTCTGGTGGAAGCAGAACCAGGGCAAGCTCGGTCTGCACGACAACCTGAGCGTCATCGAGCTCTCCGACAGCCAGACCCTGCCGCTGGCGGCCATGGTGGAGCGCACCATGCAGCTCACCTGCACCATCTCCGACGGCCAGCTCTGGGTCAGCAACGGCAGCCAGGAGGTCACCCTGGATCCCGTGGTGCTGATGGGACGTCCGGCCCGCGAACTCTGATCGGGAGCCCCCATGTTCAGCGCCCTGCTCAATATCGTCATCCCGGTGTTTGCGGTGGCGGGCCTCGGCGCCCTCTATGGGCGGCTGCGACCGGGTGGCGACCTGGGTTACATCAACCGGGCCAATATCGAGCTCTTTACCCCGGCGCTGGTCTTCTCGGCCCTGGTGAAATACCCGCTGGATCTGGCGGCGCACCTGCCGCTTGTCGCGGCTGGCGCCCTGGTGATTTTGCTCCCTGGCCTGCTGCTCGCCCTGCTCAGGCTCAAGGAGATAGCGCGGGCGGCCCTGATCCTGCCCGCCATGTTTCGCAACACGGGCAACCTCGGCATTCCGCTGATGGTGCTCGCCTTTGGCGAGCAGCAGCTCGGCGCCATCGTCATCCTGTTCGTGCTCTCCAACCTGCTCCACTTCACGGTGGGCATGTTTATCCTCTCGGCCAGTAGCTCCCGCTGGGGCTGGCTGAGAAGCCCCGTGCTCTGTGCCGCCTTCGCCGGCCTGCTGGTGGCCAACCTGCATATCCCGCTGCCGGAATACCTGGTGACCAGCGCCGCCCTGCTCGGTCAGATAGCGGTGCCCCTGATGCTGTTTGCCTTGGGGGTGAGGCTGATGGAGGGGGATCTGAGCCATCTGGGGCTGGCCCTCAAGTGCAACCTGCTCTATCTGCTGGCGGGGGGCCTCTCCCTTGGGCTCGCCGTCTGGCTGCTGCCCCTGGAGCCTGCCTGGATCCCGCTGCTGACACTCTCGGTGGCACTGCCCCCGGCGGTATTGAATTACATCCTGTGCGAGCAGTACCAGTGCCAGCCCGACAAGGTGGCCAGCATAGTGCTGGGCGGCAACGCGCTCTCGATAGTGGTGATCCCGCTGGCGGTCTGGTTGGCGCTGCATCTGGGGAGTTGACCCGGTCTTATTTTCACCTGCAAGGACGCCTGATGGCGTCCTTTTTATCGCCATCGTGCATGTCCGATGTTGCTTTGCTCATCGAGCACAGCCGAGCTTGCTCGCTTATCTGGCAAGGTCTTGAAACAGGTTCTGGTTAGCCGGATAAGGCAGAAAGTGGAAGGGGGAGGAAAGGGAATAAAACCGGGCGGCCAAGGCCGCCCTGTTTATTGATGGGTGGCCGGCTGAACCTGGCCATCCTTGCGCAGCTGGGTATAGAGGCCAACTCCAGCCAGCAGGCCGGCGAGGGCCAGCAGTGTCCAGATGGCGGTGGTGGGGCGGGTGCCCGCGTCCCCCAGCATAAAACCGATAAGCAGGTTGCCAAAGAGTGCCATGCAGCCGCCGGCGCTGGCATAGAAGCCGTAGTAGCTGGCGAGCTGGTCAGGGGGAGCGTAGCGGGGCAGCTGGGCGGCAAAGAGCGGGAAGCAGAGGATGGAGCCCAGGGAAAGCAGGGCCACCTGCGTCAACACGCCTGCCGTCGGCCAGGGGGAGAGCAGGGGCAGGGCGAGATAGCTCAGCCCCATCAGCCCTATGCCGAGCCCCATGGCGAGCGGCACCCCCAGACGGCGCTCCACCAGGCGCGATGCCGGCAGCTGGAGCAGGACGCCGATCACCGCCGAGAGGGTGAAGACGCCGCCGAGCAGCCGGGTGGCGTCCGGCAGGCTCTGGATATGGGCGGGCAGGGCCAGATAGAGCTGGTGGAACAGGATCTGGTAGCTGCCCGCGAGCAGGGTGAACCCCATGAAGGGGCGCTGGCGCAGGATGTCCCCCCACTGGCGCAAGATGGCGCCGCGCGGTCTCTGGTTGGCCACCGGGCGTTTGGGCAGCACCCGATACTGCAGCACCCCGAGCAGGGCGAAGAGGCTCGCCGCCAAGAGCCCTGTCAGGGCATAGCTCTGCTGGGTCAGGGTGAGGCCGACCAGGGGGCCGAGCAGCATGCCCGCCTGGCTGGCGAGATTGTGCAGGGCGAAGGCGCGCTGGCGCTGGCTCGGATTGTGGCATTCGCTCGCCAGATAGGCCTGGGCGCAGGGGGTGAACAGGGCCCCGGCAAAGCCAGTCAGGGTCGCCGCCAGCAGCAGTATGGGCAGGGACTCGGCCCAGCCCAGCAGCAGGAAGCCGACCGATCGCACCAGGCAACCCCAGACGATGGCGGGGTGATAGCCGATGCGATCCCCAAGCGTCCCCCCTAGCAGGAACAGCCCCTGCTGGCTGAAGACCCGCATCCCCATGACCAGGCCACAGGCCCAGCCGGCCAGGCCCAGGCCGCTGCCCATGTGCTGGGCGAGGAAGGGCATCATCATGTAGAAGCCGAGGTTGAAGGCGAGCCCATTGGTGATGAGCAGGCGGGCGGCCGGGCTCATACCCTGCCAGTCCCGCCAGTAGGAGGCGCCGTTCATGGTCGCCTCCCGCCACCGTGTCGGGAGGAGGTCGCCGGGGTGGCGCAGCACTGTGTCATGACGTCTTTCGCAGGGTTCTGAGGAAGGGGATGCCGCGCTGATCGTGGCTTATCTCCACCGGCACCTGGTAGAGGCGCTCGATGAGGGCCGCGTCGAGCACCCGGGCGGGGGGGCCGAAGGCTTGGAGCTCCCCCCCTGCCAGCACGATCAGCTGATCGGCAAACTGGGCGGCCAGGTTGAGATCGTGCAGCACCACCAGGGTGATCCACTGCTGATCCCGGGTCTGCTGGCACAGGTGCTCCATCAGCTGCATCTGGTGGTGCAGGTCCAGGGCGCTGACCGGCTCGTCCAGCATCATGATGCGGGGATCGCGCAGCAGCACCTGGGCGAAGAGCACCATCTGCCGCTGGCCGCCGCTCAGGGAGTAGAGGGGGCGATCCGCCAGATGGGCGATGCCGAGCGCATGCAGGGCGCGGCCGGCCGCCAGTATGTCCTCGTCCGCGAGGCGCATGGAGAGGCTGTCGAGGCGCCCGAGCACCACCACCTCGATGACGCTGAGATCCAGCTCCAGCTGGATGTTCTGGGGCATGTAGCCAAACTGCTGGCGCCACCTGGCCTGCGTCATCTGGCGGGCACTCTGGTCCCCGAGGCGGATGTCGCCACTGTCCGGGGTCAGCTCGCCGAAGAGGGTGCGCATCAAGGAGGTCTTGCCGGTCCCGTTCGGGCCGATGATCACATGGACCTGACCCGGATGCAGAGTGAGGCTGAGATCCCGCAGCAGGGTCTGCTGGCCGAGGGAGAGGGAGAGTCGGGATATTTCAAGCACGTTTACGCCCCCTGCCGAGGATCAACCAGATGAAGAAGGGCACGCCAATGAGCGCGGTGACGATGCCGATGGGGAAGAGGGCTCCCGGAATGATGGACTTGGAGAGCACCGAGGCCGCCGAGAGCATGCAGGCCCCGCACAGGGCGGAGAGGGGGATCAAAAAGCGCTGATCTTCCCCCACCAGCATGCGGGCGATATGGGGGGCCACCAGGCCGACGAAGCCGATCACGCCGACGAAGCTGGTGGCGGTGGCGGTGAGCAGGGCGACCAGCACCAGGGTCTTCATGCGCAGCCTGTCGACGTTGACTCCGAGGCTGCGGGCACGGGCTTCCCCGAGGCGCAGGCTGGTGAGGGCCCAGGCATCCCGGTAGATGAGCAGGGTGCAGATCAGGGTGACGACGGCGGTGATGATCAGGGAGTCCCAAGTGGTGCGCATCAGGCTGCCAAACAGCCAGAACAGGATCTGCTGGTTGAGCTCGGGGGAGGAGAGGAACTGCAGCAGGGAGAGCAGGGACTGGAACAGGAACAGCAGGGCGATGCCCGCCAGGATCAGGGTCTGGCTGCTGACATGGCGCATCATGGCCAGCCCAAACAGCAGGCAGGCGGCAAACATGCACACAATGAAGGCGCCGGCCGGGATGGCCACTAGGGGGGAGAGCCCGAGGCCGCCGGTGTAGAGGGCGAGCGCCGCGCCCAGGCCCGCCGCCGCCGCGAGCCCCAGGGTGTAGGGACTGGCGAGGGGGTTGTCCAGCAGGGTCTGCATCTGCACGCCGCCAAGGCCGAGGGAGGCGCCGACCACCAGGGCCATGAGGGCGATAGGCAAGCGCATGTCGTGGACGATGGTGCGGGTCATGGGATCGGCCTGGGCGGGGGAAACCAGGGCATCGATCACGTCGTGCAGGGCCAACAGGGAGGGGCCGGTGGCGATGTCGAGCACCAGGGTAATGCACAGGACCAGGGTGAGCAGCAGGAGCCAGTGCCAGCGACGGCGCTCCCGTTGCCGCTGCCGGGCGAGGGTCTGCTGCAGGGCAGCCAAATCATTCATGATGTCAATCCTGAAACGGGCGCCGCAAGAGGCGCCCACACAATCCAAGAGGGTTGCTGAAGAGGGCGTGGCCGAGGTGGGCCGCACCCGAATTGCCGGGGTTAGCTTGCGTCATCCTGCTTGATGCCCAGCATGAAGGTGCCCTGGGGACGGATGGGCAGGTAGTGCTGGTAGAACGCCTGATAGGTGGCCAGGGGAGCGAGATCCTGGAAAAGGTCCGGATAGAGGGCCTTAGCCATGAACTCGATGAGGGCGGCATCCATGATGCTGCGGGTGGCGCCGTGATAGACCGCGTAGAGGCGACCCTCCTTCACCGCAGGCAGCTCGCTCCAGCCCGGACGGGCAGCAAAGCCTTGCAGACGCTGGCGCACGGTCTCTGCCGACACATCCTGGCCCACCTGCATGGCGACGGCACTGCTCACGCTCTCGTAGCCCGCCATCAGGATCACCTCGGGCTTGCTCGCCAGCAGTTGTTCCGGGTGGATGGGGCCCCAGCGATCGACGAAGGGGGCGGCCACGTTGTCGCCACCGGCCAGCAGGGCCATGGCGCCCCACATGTCCTTGCCATAGGTGTAGCTGTACTCGGCCGGACCCTTGTCACCCAGCTCGATGTAGACCCGGGGCGGCGTGCGCTTCGCGGCGGCGATGCGGGAGGTGATGGTGTCAATCTTGGCCTTGTACTCGTCGGCCATCTTCCGGGCGCGGGCCTCCTGGCCGGTCAGCTTGCCAAGCAGCAGGGTGCTCGCCATGTGCTGTGTCAGGGTCTGGGCGTTGTAGTCGATGACCACCACCGGGATCCCCGCCTGCTCAAGGCGTGGCAGGTCGGCGGCCAGGGCCTCATATTGCCACTTCGCCAGGATCACCAGGTCGGGCTTGACCGCCAGGGTCTTCTCGATGGAGAAGCTCTGATCCTGTACGTTGCCAAGGTCGGGGACCTTGGCCAGTTGTGGCTGGCTGGCCACGTAGAGAGACCAGATGGCGGGACGGGACTTCATGAACCAGCCCAGGGACATGCCCACCAGGCGTTCGGCCCCGCCTTCACCGGCCACCGCCAGGTAATCTTCGGGATAGAAACCGAGCACGATGCGGCTTGCCGGAAGGCTGAGGGAGACCTTGCGGCCCATCACATCTTCCACTTCAACGGGGGGGGCGGCCTGCGCCATCCAGCTCACCAGGACGAGCTGGCCGAGCAGCAGCAACTTTGCCAGGGGGTGACGAAACATCTTGTAGCACCTCGAGAATAGAGACGGTCAAAAAAGAAAGTGAGAACTATTGCCATTCGCGAGCGCAAAAGCAACAAACGTTTGTGTCATCCCCTCTCTTGTTATTTCTGTCATTACTGAAACCGGTTCCACAAGAGCACCAGGAGAGTCTCATCCCGCGGTTTTCTGCCTTCTCGGGCCACGAAGGGGGTGGCGCCCGGTATGGCACCCATGGATTTGCCCATGATTCGGAGTCTGTGAGTGGCGCTGTTCACGAAATGGTACCGGGCAGAGGCCGCCGTAGTGTTCCCCCCGTCTGCCCCGGAGCCGATGTCGCTCCCTGACGGAGGCAGCCAGCAGGGGCTGGGGGGCGACAACTTCCTGCGCAGCGATGGCAGACACTGCCCATTCGGGTATTGCCCGTCACCTTGGCGCAACATTTTGTTGTCATTGTTAGCCAGCTCGCAGCAGCCCCGGCGTCGACGGGGCAGAGTGGGCGCGCAGTTTCGGCCGGGGGCTGACATGCCTCCCGCTGATGGCTGCATCCAAGGTGCTGCGGCCCGCCTTGTGCGGGGCGCCAATAACATGATCTGCAAATAAAAAAGGAAACTGACCATGTCAGGAAGACACTCTCTGGTGGCGCTGGCCGTCGGGCTGGCGCTCGCTGGACAGGCACAGGCACAACTGCTCATCACCGAATACCTGGAAGGGTCCGGCAACAACAAGGCGGTGGAGCTGAGCAACCTCGGCAGCGACGCCGTCGATCTCTCACAATACCGGCTGGCCCTCTACGCCAACGGCAAACCCATCAGCGAATCCCCCACCAACAGCCTGGCGCTGCAAGGCACCCTGGCCCCGGGCGCCAGTCTGGTGCTGGCCAACCCCTCCGCAAATGCCGAGATCCTGGCCAAGGCCAATCAGACCAGCGGCAACCTGGTGTTCAACGGCGACGATGCCCTGGTGCTCTATCGCGGCAGCGAGATAATCGACAGCTTCGGCCAGGTAGGGGTGGATCCGGGCACGTCCTGGGTCTCCGGCAACGTTTCGACCCTGGACATGACCCTGCGCCGCAAGGCCACCGTCACCATGGGCCGCACTGATGCGACGTCGCCTTTTGATCCGGCGCAGGAATACGTGGCCGCCCCGAAAGATGACGCCAGTGGCCTGGGTTGCAGTGGCGATGGTCCCTGCGATGGCACCCAGCCGCCCGCCTTCGTCTGCCCGGTGGATCAGTTGGTGCCGGTGCCCGCCATTCAGGGCCCCGGCACCAGCAGCCCCCTGGTGCCAGCCGGCAAGTTCGAATCGGAACAGGCTTACGCCACCCGCGGCGTGGTGACCCAGGTAGTGAGCGGCCTCTACAAGGGCTTCTTCATTCAGGACGAGCAGGGGGACGGGAATGCGGCTACCTCCGACGGCCTCTTCGTCTACACCACCAAGGCCAACGCTGCCGTCGTGCCGGGGGCCGAGGTGTGTGTGTCTGGCAAGGTGAAGGAGTATTTCAACCAGACCCAGATCAACGCAGACGAGCTGGTGGTGACCCGGCCGCAAGGGGCCATCCCGGCTGCGGTGGATCTGCTGCCGGTGGCGGGCGAGAGCCTGAGCCAGCTGCTGGAGCGTCACGAGGGGATGCAGGTACGGCTGGTGCCCGGTTCCAGCCTGGTGGTGACCCGCAACTTCAGCTTCGATTACGACGGCAAGCGCAACAACCTGGTGCTCTCTTATGGCGCGCCGCTCATCAAGTCGACCCAGAAATTTGCCGCCATGAGCCAGGAGGCGAGCGACTGGGCCCTTCGCAACCAGCAGAACCAGCTGGTGGTGGAGACCGACGCCAAGGCGCCGGACGGTGTGCTGCCCTGGTTCCCCGGCTTCAACGCCGAGGACGGTTACCTGCGCATCGGCGACAAGCTCAACGGGCTGGAGGGGGCGCTTGGTTACTCCTACAACCTGTTCAGGCTGGTGGCCAGCAATCGCATCGACGCGAGCCAGATAGATCACAGTGGCTGGGATCGGGTGGAAACCCCCGAGCTCGCCGAGGCGGGGGATCTGCGGGTCGCGAGCTTCAACGTGCTCAACTTCTTCACCACGGTCGTGGGCGGGGATGCCAACCCCACCGGCAGCAACCGGGGCGCCCTGACGGTGGCGGAGTTCGAGTTGCAGCGCACCAAGATAGTCAGCGCCATCACCCGCCTCAATGCCGACGTGGTGGGGCTGATGGAGATCGAGAACAACGGCTATGGCGACAACTCCGCCATCGCCAATCTGGTTACGGCCCTCAACGCCGCCCAGCCGGACGAGGCGGATCACTACCGCTGGATTGCCTCGCCGGATGGCAAGCCCATTGGCACCGACGCCATCACGGTGGGGCTCATCTACCGACCCGCCAAAGTGACCCCGGAGGGGGCCGCCAGCCTTATCGCGCTGCCGGTGCAGCAGGCCGAGGCGGTGGACGCCAGCGGCAAACCGGTGACCATCAATCAGGGGATGCGCGAGTCGCTGGTGCAGCGTTTCAGCTCGCCCAAGGGGGATGCGCCCCTGACCCTGGTGGTCAACCACCTCAAGTCCAAGGGCTCCGCCTGCTTCGAGGATTACCCCGACTACGCCAGCGCCGATCCGCTGGATGGCCAGGGCCACTGCAACGCGCTGCGGGTCTCCGCCGCCAAGGTGCTGGGGGAGCACCTCAAGGATCTGGCCGGGGATCTGCTGCTTATCGGCGACATGAACGCCTATGGCATGGAGGATCCCATCCGGGTGCTGACCGACTATGATCCGGCCGCCCAGGCGCGCCAGATCATGAGCGCCTCCTTCACCACTCTGGCGGGTCAGCCCTTCGAGGAGAGCGGCAGCGCCCTTGGCAAGGGGTATGGTCTGGTGAACCTCAATACCCGCTTCCATGGCACCGACACCTACTCCTACAGCTACGAAGGGGAGCTCGGCAACCTGGATCACGCCCTGGCAAACCCGAGCCTCGCGGCCAAGGTGATCGGCATCGAGGATTGGCACATCAACTCCGCCGAGAGCAACTTCTTCGAGTACGGCACTAAGTACAGCGGTCAGCTGGCGAAATCCGAAGGGCCCTTCAGCGCCTCGGATCACGATCCGGTGCTGGTGGCCATCCAGTATCCGCAGCCACCCGCCGGGGTATTGAGTCTCGAGAGCGCCGCTGCGAACGTGGAGGAGGGGAATACCTTGTCCCTGAGTGTCAGTCGCAGCGATGGCAGCCACGGGGAGGCGAGCGTCAGCTATCGCATCGTCTACGGCAGCGGGGACACAAGCGACGTGGCGCCCCTCACCGGCACCCTGCACTGGGCCGCCGGGCAGAGCGAGCCCCAGACCATCAGCATTCCGGTGAAGAGCGACACCCTGCACGAGGGGGACGAGACCTTTACCCTGGAGCTGTTTGACCCGAGCGGCGCGGCCCTGGGGGATCAGCACCAGACCCTGGTGACCATCAAGGACAAGCTGGCGCCGTCCACCATCTCGCTGGCGCGCGCCAGCATGACGGTGAACGAGGGGCAGTGGTTTGCCGAGATCCCCCTGGTGCGCAGCGGCGATCTGAGCAAGCCGGCCCGGGCCCGGGTGGCCCTTGACGGAGTCACGGCGCGCTGGGGGCTGGATTTCCTGCCCTGGTTCAGCCAGACCGTGAGCTGGGCTGCGGGCGAGGGGGGCAGCAAGTCGGTCAAGGTGCTGATCATCGATGACTGGTTTGTGGAGCCCACCGAGCAGTTCAGGGTGAGCCTCGATCGGGTGGAAGGGGGCCAGCCCGGCGCCCTGCAGCAGACCCGGGTCGACATCCAGGACAACGACAAGTCCTGGTGGCCCTTCGGTCGCCACTGAGGATGACGTCTCAATATAAAAAGGGGCCTGCGGGCCCCTTTCTTAGTTGGGAAGACTTTTGTTGGGAAGACTTGTTGCAGACAGGTTGGGTTGCGAAGATGAAAAAGGCCCACCGTCATGGCGGGCCTTCCTCATGGCAGGGCGCTCCTAACGGAGTATCAACCCTGCGCGTTGCTCAGTACCAGCTTGCCATCCTTGACCGGAATGGTGGGGCCGGGTTGCTTCTCCATGCGTACCACCCCCTCCTGGCCGGCGAGGCGGTAGGTGACGTCATAGCCGATGGTGCGGGTGCTGCTCTCCTGCACCGTCTTGCAGCGCTGCTCCGTGGTGGTGTAGGTATCACCGGCCTGCATGTTGCCCTGCACCTGATTCCCGGCATAACCCCCTGCCACGGCACCGGCGGCGGTGGCCACCTTCTTGCCGCTGCCACCGCCAAACTGGTGGCCGACCACGCCGCCCAGGGCCGCGCCAACCACGGTACCCAGGATCTTGTGCTCGTCCTGCACCGGCTTGCGGTGGGTCAGGGTGACGTTGCGGCACTCCTGACGTGGCGTCTTGATGGTCTCGGTCACCGGCTTGCTGGCCAGCACCTCGGCAAACTGGGGCTCTGATGAAAACAGGGATCCGCTGGCGACCGCCGACAATGCCAGCGCAGAGGCAACACCGATCCCGACACCTGCCAACATGGATTTGTTCATCACTCTTCTCCTTGTACTCATACCCGTTGAGGGCGTGGGATCATTCTTGGCATTTTGCGCCGCAGGCTCAAGGCAAGGGCCACGGGATCGCGACAGGGGCTGACTGCGCAAAAAGTGACCGCACAAAAATAGCGTCGGCGATTGGCGACAGGGGGAGCAGGGCCGAGGGCCCCTAAGACGTTTCGCTAATACCTGGGATCTGGCCCCCTTGATACCCTTTCATCCGGTTCCAGCCGGCATCCTGGCCCCGCATCAGGGCACAATGCCGGTCGTGGTGAACCGCGAGTGCCACCCCGTTTTGTGTCCCTGTGAGGAAGGATCCGATGACAGAGCAGAACATGTACGACGCCGGCCTTGGCAAGACGCCCGCCAATTTCGAGGCGCTGACCCCCTTGAGCTTTCTGGGGCGGGCCGCCCGGGTCTATCCCGACTATCCGGCGCTGATCCACGGCCCCTTGCGCCAGAGCTGGGCCCAGACCGAACGCCGTTGCCGCCAGCTCACCTCGGCCCTGCGCCGTCGCGGCATTGGCGAGGGGGACACCGTCTCCATCGTCGCCCCCAATGTGCCGGCCATGTTCGAGGCGCACTTCGGGGTACCCATGAGCGGCGCTGTGCTCAACACCATCAACACCCGGCTCGATGCGGACGCAATGGCCTTCATCTTCCAGCACGCCCAGAGCAAGGTGGTGCTGGTGGACCGGGAGTTCGGCGCAGTGGTGCGAAAGGCGCTCTCTCTCATTGACAGCCAGTCCCTGGTGATCGCCATCGACGATCCCCTCTACCGGGAAGGGGAGCTGATCGGCGAGCTCGACTACGAGGGGTTCATCGCCCTGGGGGACGGGGACGAACCCGGCTGGCTGCCGGCGGACGAGTGGCAGGCCATCTTAAATGCGAAAGGGGACTCCCTCCGACGTAGGTGGGAGGGGAATTTCGCCGGGGCGTCAGCCCCGCTGGTTTTGAATGTATTGCTTGATCACCTCCAACGGTGCTCCGCCGCAAGAGCCCGCAAAGTAAGAGCGTGACCAGAGTACGGGTTTGCTGTAAGCACCTCTCAAGTCCAGAAATTCATTACGCAGTCGCCTTGATGTGACCGCCTTTAACGAGTTCACCAGTACCGATAGCTGTACCGTTGGCGCGTACTCTATCAGCATGTGAACATGATCAGCCTCTCCGTCACACTCTTTCAGTTCCGCACCAAAATCTCTGCAAACCTCTGCCGCACACTGACCGAAGGAAGCGTGATGCA
>NZ_JAPCIZ010000048.1:0-34148 GCF_027707725.1 Aeromonas sp. QDB25
GATGCACGGCGACAGCAGGGTGATGGTGGTGGTGTGTTTGGAGACAGCCAGTTTACCAGCACCCTGTCTGTCAACTTCCACTTTCCCAGGATCCCGCGAAGAACCAAAAAAACCGCCCCGGGGGGCGGCTTTCTCACAGGGATGAACGCTGTCATCAGGCAATCAGCTTGTAGATGATGCCGGACATGGCGATGAGGCCGATGAGGGTGACGAAGCCGTTGCTGAGGTTGCCGGCATATTTGCGCATGGCCGGTACCTTGGCGATGGCGTACATCGGCATCAGGAAGAGCAGCATGGCGATGATGGGGCCGCCCAGATCTTCAATCATGCCGAGGATGCTCGGGTTGATGGTGGCCACGGCCCAGGTGGTCAGGATCATGAAGACCGCGGTCACCTTGTTCAGCTGCTTGACGTCGACGTTCTTGCCCTTCTCGCGCAGGGACTTGGCCATCAGGCCGTTCATGCCCTCTTGCGCACCCAGGTAGTGACCCAGGAAGGACTTGCTGATGGCAACCATGGCGATGAGCGGTGCCACGGTGGCGATCACCGGGTTGTCGAAGTGGTTGGCCAGGTAGGAGAGGATGGAGATGTTCTGCTCCTTGGCCGCCGCCAGGTCAGCCGGGGAGAGGCTCAGCACGCAGCTGAACACGAAGAACATTACCGTCATCACCATCATGACGTGGGCGCCCAGCAGGATGTTGCTGCACTTCTTCTCGGCGTTGGCGCCGTAGCGGCCTTTGTTGTCCACCGCGAAGGAGGAGATGATCGGGGAGTGGTTGAAGGAGAACACCATCACCGGGATGGCCAGCCACAGGGTCTTGATGAAGTCGCCATTGAAGGCCTCACCCAGCGCAGGGGCTTCGGTGATGATGGCACCGTTCCAGTGCGGGATCAGGTAGAGCGCCAGGCCCATCAGGGTGACCACGAACGGGAAGACCAGCACGCTCATCGCCTTGACGATGACCTGGCCGCCCAGGCGAACGATCGCCATCAGACCCAGGATCAGCACCAGGGAGAGGATGGCACGAGGAGGTGCCGTAATGCCCAGCTGGTGCACCATCAGGCTCTCGACGGTGTTGGTGATGGCCACGGAGTACATCAGCAGGATGGGGTAGATGGCGAAGAAGTAGAGCAGGGTGATGAACTTGCCTGCGGTCTTGCCGAAGTGCTCTTCTACCACCTCGGTGATGTCGCCGTCACGGGTGGAGCCGGACAGCACGAAGCGGGTCAGGCCACGGTGGGCGAAGAAGGTCAGCGGCAGGGCCAGGATCAGCATGGCGACCAGCGGCCACAGGCCACCGACACCGGCATTGATCGGCAGGAAGAGGACACCGGCGCCGATGGCGGTACCGTACAGACCCAGCATCCAGACCACGTCGGCCTTGTTGATGCCACGGGAGGAGGCTTTGCTCAAGCTGCCTTCAACTGCAATGTTCATGTCAGACATAGGGGTGTTCCTGTCATCAAGGAAAGTGGGATCTTAACTTGTCAGTGGGCCTGGGCCCGGTTCCTTTCCCTGGAACTCCAGCTATTCGTCCTGTTTGTTCCTCCGCCCCGGCCATCCGGCCGCCACTCCCTGTGGCAACCTGATTGCAACAAACACGGGCGGGGAGTCGTAATACAGAGGGGATCGTGCTCGCTCGTTAACAACGGGATAACGCTCACCTCATCCGATGAGATGACTCTAGTTAAAAGGCCCTATTAATCACAGCGTTTTTTTGAATTAATCAACCAAAGTTTGATTGGAATCGCCTTTCCGTCGCTTCAGATCACACTTGAATCGCCATATTGCGATTTTTTTTTAACATATAAACTTTTTGGTGTGATCCACCTCACCCTTGAAGCGCGCAACAATTTCGTCACAACCCCCTCGTTGCCCCCCGATTGTCTCCCGTCGCCCCATGGCGTACCCTTTGTGTCCGCCCCTTTTCTGCGTACCGACCATGACCCTCTCCCGCACCGATCTCGCCGAGCTGGCCGTGTTTGCCGCCGTCGCCCGTCACCGCAGTTTCAGCAAGGCTGCCCTCGAGCTCGGGGTCTCCGCCTCGGCCCTGAGTCATGCCCTCAAAGGGCTGGAGAGTCGCCTGGCCGTCAGACTGCTCAATCGCAGCACCCGGGCCGTGGTGCCGACCGAGGCGGGCGAACGGCTGCTGGCCCAGGTGCTGCCAACCCTGGGGCAACTGGAGGCGGCGCTGGCGGAGCTGACGCGCCACGCGGGCGAACCCGTGGGCAGGCTCAGGCTCTGTGCCCCCCGAGCCGCCATCCAGGAGGTGCTGGCCCCGGTGCTCATCGACTATCTGGTACGCTACCCGCGCATGCAGGTGGAGGTGGAGGAGCTGGAGCTGATGCCCCGCCTCATCGAGGATGGCTACGACGCCGCCCTCTTCTATGGCGACCTGCTGCCCCAGGAGATGATCTCGGTTCCCCTGGGCCCGCAGCAGCGCTATCTGGTGGTGGGCTCCCCCGACTATCTGGCACGGCGTGGCACCCCTCGCCACCCCTCGGATCTGCGCCAGCACGACTGCATCGGTTATCGGCTCACTCCCCATCACCACTATCGCTGGGCCTTTGCCGCCAAGGGGGAACTGCTGGAGATCGAAGTGACGGGCCCGCTCACCACCAGCACGCCCGCGCTCTACCTGGGGGCGGCCGAGGCGGGGCTCGGGCTCGCCTACTGCCATGAAGGGGAGGTGTTCGACGCCCTGGCATCGGGGCGGCTGGTAAGCGTGCTGGATGACTGGAGCCCCAGCTTTGCCGGGTTCAACCTCTTCTATCCGGGCCGGCACCAGCTGGGGCAAGGGCTGCGAGCCCTGATCGACATGCTGAAGGAGTATCACAGGATCCGTTGATTGATGAGCTGTATTCAGCAATTCATCAAATGAAAGCCTGATTATCAATTAATCCATAAGAAACTAGACTGTCTGCTCGATTCCGGCCCTTTTCCCGAGTACAGATATGTCCGCCTACTTCCGCCTGCGTCAACGGGCCATGGCCCGCCGTTTCTGGGGCTATGCCCTCCCCTCCGTCATGGCCATGCTGGTCTCCGGCGCCTACTACCTGGTAGACGGCATCTTCGTCGGCCACTACGTGGGGGCCGCCGGCCTTGCCGGCATCAACCTGGTCTATCCGGTCATCATGGTGCTCATCGGCCTCGCCGCCATGATCGCCATGGGGGCCGCCACCGCCATCTCCTTCCAGCAGGGCGCCAGGAACCTCGCTCTGGCCCGCCAGGCTCTGGTCAGCGCCCTCTGGCTGCTGCTGATCCTGGGCACGGTAGCGCCGCTGCTGCTGCACCACTGGCACACCGATATCCTGCAGGCCCTGGGAATGGCCCCCGGCACCGACACCTGGCAGCAGGCCAGCGACTACCTCACCTGGATTGGCGGTGGCACCCTGCTGCTCGCCAGCAACCTGGCGGTGCCCTACCTGCTTCGCAACGACGGCCGCCCTCGCCTCGCCATGGTACTGGTGAGCGGCGGCGCCCTCCTCAACATCCTGCTCAACTACATCATGGTGGGCCGGCTCGGGCTCGGCCTCACCGGCACGGCCCAGGCCACCCTCCTCTCGGAGGCCATGGTCAGCCTGCTCGGCCTGGGGTACTTCTTCACCCGCCACGCCCGGTTGCGGCTGACCTGGCGCCAGCTGGTGCCCCGCTTCCCGGCCATGCCCGGCCTGCTCTTCACCGGGCTGCCGAGCCTCATCGCCCAGTTCAATCTGGGGCTGCTGTTGCTGCTGCACAACAGCCAGCTGATGGTGCACGGCACGGTCAAGGATCTGGCGGGCTTTACCGTGGCGGGATACACGGAGGCGGTCTTCATCGTCATCCTGCAGGGACTGGCGTTTGGCATCCAGCCCCTGGTGAGCCAGGCAGCGGGGGCCGGGCGCCATCGCGACCTCCAGTTCCTGATGGCGATGGGGCTCAAGATCACCCTGGTCTATGGCCTGGGGGTCTGGCTGATTGTCCAGCTGCTGCCGCAGCCGGTCGCCATGCTCTACACCGGGGATCAGGACGCAGAGCTGCTCGCCGCCGCCATCAGCAGCCTGACCCTCAACCTCGCTGCCCTGCCCCTGGAGGGGATCGTCATGTTCGGCATCGTGCTGTTGCAGGCCATGGCCCGCACCCGCCAGGCCCTCGTCATCTCCGTGGCCAAGACGGTGCTGCTGCTGCCCCTCATCTTCCTGCTGCCCCTCTGGTGGGGGCGCGACGGGGTCTTGATGGCCCAGCCCGCCACCGTGCTGCTGCTGACGCCCCCCCTGTGCTGGCTGCTGTGGCGGGAGTGGCGGGCCCTGAGCCCTGCCGGAGGGCGTGCTTCCATCCCCATGCAACGGGCGCTGACCGCCCCCTGAGGCCCGCCCCGGCGTCCCCCCACAAACGTCGCCCATAAAAAAGTCCCCGCATGCGGGGACTTTTTATTGGAAGCGGCAGATCAGCAGTAGCCGTAACCCAGCAGACGCTGGTAGCGCTGCTCCAGCAGTTGCTCGCTGTCGAGGGGGCGCAGGGCATCCAGATCCTGCTTGATGCGCGCTTTCAGGTGCTTGGCCATCTTCTCCACGTCGCGGTGGGCACCGCCGAGGGGCTCCTCGACGATGTTGTCGATGAGCTTCAGCTCCTTCAGGCGCTGGGCGGTGATGCCCATGGCATCCGCCGCCACCGAGGCCTTCTCGGCGCTCTTCCACAGGATGGAGGCGCACCCTTCCGGGGAGATGACGGAGTAGGTGGAGTATTGCAGCATGTTGACCCGATCGCCCACGCCGATGGCGAGAGCGCCGCCGGAACCGCCTTCACCGATCACGGTGCAGACCACCGGCACGGTCAGGCCGGCCATGACTTTCAGGTTGCGGGCGATGGCTTCGGACTGGCCACGCTCCTCGGCACCCACACCGGGGTAGGCACCCGGGGTGTCGATGAAGGTGATGATCGGCATCTTGAAGCGCTCGGCCATCTCCATCAGGCGCAGGGCCTTGCGGTACCCTTCCGGGCGCGGCATGCCGAAGTTGCGCTTGATCTTCTCCTTGGTCTCGCGCCCCTTCTGGTGACCGATGATCATCACGGGCTCGCCGTCGAGACGGGCGATGCCGCCGACAATGGCCTTGTCATCGGCATAGGCGCGATCCCCGGCCAGTTCGTCGAAATCGGTGAAGATCTGCTCGATGTAGTCGAGGGTGTAGGGGCGCTGGGGATGACGTGCCATCTGGGATACCTGCCAGGCACCCAGATCGCCGAAGATCTTCTTGGTCAGCTCTTCGTTTTTCTTCTCCAGCCGGCGAATGTCTTCGCTGAGATCCACGGCACTGTTGTGCTCGCTCACATGGCGCAGTTCATCGATCTGTGCCTGCAACTCGGCGATCGGCTGTTCAAAATCCAGAAAAAGACTCATAGGGACA
The DNA here is from genome assembly GCF_027707725.1 of Aeromonas sp. QDB25. NCBI lineage: Bacteria > Pseudomonadati > Pseudomonadota > Gammaproteobacteria > Aeromonadales > Aeromonadaceae > Aeromonas > Aeromonas sp. QDB25. The sequence goes on from NZ_JAPCIZ010000048.1 coordinate 5,386, forward strand.
ATAGATCCTCTAATCAAAAACCAATTCAACCCGCTCTCGTCCAAGCAGGACTCGCAAGTCATCTATCAGTTGATCGGTGGGCGTCACCCGCCACTCGGTACCGAGCGTCAATCGCACCCGGGAACCGGGGCGACGATAGTTTACCTGAACCGGACAGACTCCGGCACGGGCGGGCTCCAAAATCTCGCACAAACGCGGGAAAAAGCGCTCGTCAATGCGTTGTTCATCGAGGGAGATGCGGATTGCCCTGGCAAAACGCTCCCTCGCATCGTTGATATCCAGCAATTCGCGGGCCGACATTTTAAGGCCACCGGAGAAGTCATCAAAGCTGACCTGTCCAGAAACCACTAAAATACGGTCTTTTTGCATCAATTCTTCGTATTTTTCCAGCGCTTCACTGAAAAGGGTCACATCCAGACGGCCGGATCTGTCGTCCAGAGTGAAGATCCCCATCTTGTTGCCGCGCTTGGTCACCATGCTGCGCGCCGCGATCACCAACCCCGCCGCCGTGGTCACGGTATCGCGGGAGGTGGGATGCAGATCGCACAGTCGGCCCGAGGTGTAGCGCCGCAGCTCGCTGCTGTACTGGTTGATGGGGTGACCGGTGAGGTAGAGCCCCAGGGTCTCGCGCTCCCCTTCCAGCCACACCTTGTCGGGCCAGTGCGGCACGTTGGCGAACGCCTTCTTGACGTCGTCGATCTCCTCCGTGAGCACGCCGAACATGTCGACCTGCCCCACCGCCTGGGCCTTGGCGTGCTGCTCGGCGGCGCGCATCGCCTCCTCCAGGGTCGCCATCAGGGCGGCGCGGTGGGGGCCGAGCCTGTCCATGGCGCCGGAGAGGATGAGCTTCTCCATCACCCGCTTGTTGAGCTTCTTGATGTCCACCCGGTTGCAGAAGTCGAACAGGTCGCGGAACGGACCGTCCCGATCCCGCGCCTCCAGGATCGCCTCGATGGGCCCTTCCCCTACTCCCTTCACCGCGCCGATACCGTAGACGATGTGGCCGTCCTCGTTGACGCTGAAGCGATAGCGACCGGTGTTGACGTCCGGCGGTATCACGGTCAGCCCCATGCGCTGACACTCGTCCACCAGGGTCACTATCTTGTCGGTGTTGTCCATGTCGGCGGTCATGACCGCCGCCATGAACTCCGCCGGGAAGTGGGTCTTGAGCCAGAGGGTCTGGTAGGAGACCAGCGCATAGGCAGCGGAGTGGGACTTGTTGAAGCCGTAGCCCGCAAACTTCTCCACCAGATCGAAGATCTTCATCGCCAGTTCGCCGTCGACGCCGTTCTTGACCGCCCCCTCCTCGAAGCCCGCCCGCTGCTTGGCCATCTCTTCGGGTTTTTTCTTGCCCATGGCCCGGCGCAGCATGTCCGCGCCACCCAGGGTATACCCCGCCAGGGTCTGGGCGATCTGCATCACCTGCTCCTGGTAGAGGATGATGCCGTAGGTGGGCTCGAGTATGGGTTTGAGGCTTTCGTGCTGCCACTTCTCGTCCGGGTAGGAGATGGCCTCCTTGCCGTGCTTGCGCTCGATGAAGTTGTCCACCATGCCCGACTGGAGCGGGCCCGGGCGGAACAGGGCCACCAGCGCGATCATGTCTTCGAAGCAGTCGGGCTGCAGCCGCTTGATAAGGTCCTTCATGCCGCGGGATTCGAGCTGGAACACCGCCGTGGTCTCGAAACGCTGCAAGAGGGCGAACGACTTCTTGTCGTCGATGGGGATGGCGGCGATGTCCACCGGCGGCTTGCCCTCTTTGGCAAGACGGGGGTTTATCATGCCAAGGGCCCAATCGATGATGGTGAGGGTGCGCAGCCCCAGGAAGTCGAACTTCACCAGCCCGGCATACTCCACGTCGTTCTTGTCGAACTGGGTGACCGGGTGATGCCCCTCGTCGTCGCAATAGAGCGGCGCAAAGTCGGTGATCTTGGTAGGCGCGATCACCACGCCACCGGCGTGCTTGCCGGCGTTGCGCACCACCCCTTCCAGGCGGCGGGCCATGTCGATGAGGTCCTTGACCTCCTCGTCCTGCTCGTAGAGCTCCGGCAACTTGGGCTCGGCTTCGAACGCCTTGGCGAGGGTCATGCCGGGGTCGGGCGGGATCAGCTTGGAGATGCGATCGACAAAGCCGTAGGCGTGGCCCAGCACCCGGCCAACGTCCCGCACCACCGCCTTGGCTGCCATGCTGCCGAAGGTGATGATCTGGGATACCGCCTCCCGGCCATACATCTCGGAGACGTGATCGATCACCTCGTCGCGCCTGTCCATGCAGAAGTCGACGTCGAAGTCGGGCATGGAGACCCGCTCGGGGTTCAGGAAACGTTCGAACAGCAGGTCAAATTCCAGCGGATCGAGATCGGTGATCTTGAGGGCATAGGCCACCAGCGACCCCGCCCCCGAGCCCCGGCCCGGACCAACGGGGATGCCGTTGTCCTTGGACCACTGGATAAACTCCATCACGATGAGGAAGTAACCCGGGAAGCCCATCTGGTTGATCACTTTGAGCTCGATGTCGAGACGCTCGTCATACTCGGGACGACGCTCGGCCCGCACCGCCGGATCCGGGAACAGGAATTCGAGCCGCTCCTCCAGCCCTTCCTTCGACTTCATGACCAGGAAGTCCTCGGTGGTCATGTCGCCGGTGGGGAAATTGGGCAGGAAATACTCGCCAAGGCGCACCGTCACGTTGCAACGCTTGGCGATCTCCACCGTGTTTTCCAGGGCTTCCGGGATGTCGGCAAACAGCTCCGCCATCTCCTCCTGACTGCGCAGGTACTGCTGGGGGCTGTAGCGGCGCGGTCGGCGCTTGTCCATCAGGGTATAGCCGTCGTGGATGGCGACCCGGATCTCGTGGGCATCGAAGTCATCGGCGGTGAGGAACACCACCTCGTTGGTGGCAACCACCGGCAGTTCGAACTCGGTGGCAATGGCCACCGCCATGTGGAGGTAGACCTCCTCGTCCGGGCGGCCGGTACGCAGCAGCTCCAGGTAGTAGGCATCCGGGAAGTGGGTCTGGTAGAAGGCGAGGCAATGCTCCACCATCTGGCGGTTGCCCTTGAGCAGGAACTTGCCCACATCCCCCTCGCGCCCGCCGGAGAGGACGATCACCCCCTTGGCATGTTCGCCAAGCCAGGCCTTGTCGATGACGGGGCGCCCCTGCACATGGCCGCGCTGATAGCCGCGGGAGATGAGCAGGGTGATGTTCTGGTAGCCGTCGTTGTCCATGGCGAGCAGGGTGAGGCGAAACTGCTCGTCCCCAAGCTCGTCGCTCTGCACCCAGAAATCCGCCCCGACCAGGGGCTTGATCCCCTTGCCGTGGGCAGAGCCGTAGAAGCGCACCAGGCCGCACATGTTCATCTGGTCCGTCAGGGCCAGGGCCGGCATGTTGTTGGCGGCGGCTGCGGAGACGATGGGACCGATCTTCTGCAGGCCGTCGACCATGGAGAAGTCGGAATGCACCCTCAGGTGGATGAAACGGGGATCAGCCATGGTCACGCCCTCTCATTGCGCAAGCAGAAATCGTTCAGACAGATCGGCATCGGTTATTCGATCCCCAGGGCGCGGCGCACCGGCTTGAAGCTCTGACGGTATTCGGGCAGCGGGCCCCGTTCGGCCAGAATGGCGAGGTGCTCCGCCGTCGGGTAGCCCTTGTGGCGGGCGAAACCGTACTCGGGATGGCGGCTGTCCAGCTCGGTCATCTCGGCGTCCCGGGTCACCTTGGCGAGGATGGAGGCGGCGCTGATGGCGGCCACCAGGCTGTCCCCCTTGACCACGGCGCGGACCTCCATCGGCAATCTGGGGCAGCGGTTGCCGTCGATGAAGACCAGCTCGGGCGTCACCTTGAGCCCCGCCACGGCGCGCTGCATCGCCAGCATGGTGGCGTGCAGGATGTTGAGCTCGTCGATTTCCGCCGGGCTGGCGCGGCCGATGGCATAGGCCAGCGCCTTCTCTTTGATCTCGCCAAACAGGGCGAGCCGCTTCTTCTCGGAGAGTTTCTTGGAATCGGCGAGGCCAAGGATGGGATTGGCAGGATCCAGGATCACCGCGGCGGTGACCACGTCACCCACCAGGGGGCCGCGACCCACCTCGTCCACCCCGGCAATCAGCTTGTCTTCGGGAATATCGATCGTCATCTCATAGCCTTGAATCAAAACCGGCCCCGCAGGGCCAGTATCAGCACAACATCACGCCTGACACACAGGCAGAGCCCACTAACGCTCCAGCAGCGCGGCAACCGCTTCCGCTGCCTGCACATCCGCATTGCAGCGGATCTTCTCGTGCAACCGGGTGAAGGTGGTGATGAGCTCGCTGTTGTCATGGTCCAGCAGCTTGCTCACCTCTTCCACCAGGTTGGCCGGGGTGCACTCGTGCTGGATGAGCTCGGGCACCAGCATCTTGTCCGCCAGCAGGTTCGGCAGGGAGACATAATCCGTCTTCACCAGCCACTGGGCCAGCAAGTAGCTGAAGGGTTTGAGCTTGTAACCGACCACCATGGGCTTTTTCACCAGCATGGCCTCGAGGGCCGCGGTGCCGGAGGCGAGCATCACCACATCGGCGGCAATCATGGCCTCGCGGCCCTGGCCGTCCAGCAGCACCATGTCGAGCTCCGGGGCCACCTCGGCCTTGATGGCGAGGAACTGCTCGCGCCGTTTCTGGTTGACCAGAGGCACGATGAAACCGAGATCCGGGTTGTGCACCGTCAGGTGCTTGCACGCCTCGAGGAAGACCGGCGCCATGAAGCCCACTTCCGCCGTGCGACTCCCCGGCAGTACCGCCAGCCAGCGACGGGCGGGATCGATGCCGAGGGCCTCGCGCACCGCCCCTTGATCCGGGACCAGCGGAATGTCGTCCGCCATGGTGTGGCCGACGAAGCGACAGGGGGCATCGAAACGGTCGTAGAAGGCTTTCTCGAACGGCAGGAAGGCGAGCACCATGTCGGTGGCCGCCTTGATCTTGTGAATGCGGCCCTGACGCCAGGCCCAGACGGAGGGACTGACATAGTGGACCGTCTTGATACCGGCGCGGCGCAGTTTCAGCTCCACCCCGATATTGAAATCCGGTGCATCCACACCGACGAAAATGTCGGGGGGATTGGCGATGAAGTGGCGCAGCAGTTCGCGGCGCACCTGGAGGATGCGGGGCAGACGGCCCAGCACCTCGGTGATGCCCATGACGGAGAGCTCCTCCATCTCGAACAGCGCCTTCACGCCGAGAGCCTGCATCCGCGGCCCGGCGATCCCTTCGAACTGCGCATCCGGGTAGCGGGCTTGCAGTTCGCGCACCAGCCCTGCGGCCAGGATGTCGCCGGAGGTCTCTCCGGCGACGATGCCGATGCGAATGGGATCAGGCACGGATGATCCCGCGCTCGTTGTCCTTGAGGAAATCCACATAGAGCTGGATGGCAGGTTCGCTCTGGGCCATCTCGCTCAGCACGGGCATCACCTCTTCAATGGTCTTGCCGGAGCGGAAGATCTCCTTGTAGGCGCGCTTGACGGCAGAGATCGCCTCGGCGCTGAAGCCACGACGACGCAGGCCTTCGGAGTTGACCCCGAACGGCTTGGCGTAGTTGCCGGCAGCCATCACGTAGGGCGGCACGTCCTTGTTCAGGGCAGCGCAGCCGCCGACGAAGGCGTGGGAGCCGACGCGGCCGAACTGGTGAATGGCAGACAGACCGCCGAAGATCACGAAGTCACCGATGTGCACATGGCCCGCCAGGGTGGCGTTGTTGGCGAAGATGCAGTTGTCACCGATGATGCAGTCGTGGGCAACGTGAACGTTGACCATGAACAGGTTGCCGCTACCCACCTTGGTCAGGCTCTGGTCCTGGGTGGTGCCGCGGTGCACGGTGCAGTTCTCGCGAAACACGTTGTTGTCGCCGATCTCGAGGAAGGTGCGCTCGCCGGCGTACTTCTTGTCCTGGCAATCCTCACCGATGGAGGTGTGCTGGAAGATCTTGTTGCCGCGACCGATCTTGGTCGGGCCCTTGATCACCACGTGGGAGCTCACCCAGGTGTTGTCACCGATTTCCACCTCGGCACCGATGACGGTGAAGGGGCCGATTTCAACCCCTTTGCCGATGACGGCAGACTCATGGACGATGGCGGTGTCGTGGATGATGGCAGTCTGATCGATCACGGTTATACCTCGCGCTTGGCGCACATCAGTTCGGCAGTACAGACCACTTCACCGTCGACGGTGGCGACACCGGTGAACTTGGCGATGCCGCGACGCTCCTTCAGGAACTCCACATCCAGCACCAGCTGATCGCCGGGGCCCACCGGGCGCTTGAAGCGGGCATTGTCGATGGAGGCAAAGTAATAGAGCTCGTTGGGGGACGGCTTGCCCACCATGGTGAAGGCCAGGATACCGGTGGCCTGGGCCATGGCTTCCAGGATCAGCACGCCGGGGAAGACCGGCTTGGCCGGGAAGTGGCCCTGGAAGATCGGCTCGTTGAACGAGACGTTCTTGATGGCGCGCAGGGTCTTGCGCTCATCGCTGATCTCGTAGTTTTCCACCTTGTCCACCATCAGGAACGGATAACGGTGGGGCAGCAGATCCATGATTTCCTGGATGCCCAGGCTCTTCTTTTCAGTAGTCAAAACAGTACCCTATACCAATCGTGATTATTCTTGATCCAGCTTTTTCTCAAGCTTGCTCAACCGCTTGTGCATCTCTTCGATACGCATCACCCGGGCGGCGGTCTTGCGCCACTCTTTATTGGTTTGCAGGGGGATGCCGGAAGAGTAGATACCGGGCTCGGTGATGGGACGCATCACCATGGCCATGCCGGTGACGGTGGCCTGGTCGCAGATCTCCATGTGCCCGTTAAAGACGGAGGCACCACCAATGATACAGTATTTGCCGACCTTGAGACTACCGGCCATCACGGTGGAGCCCGCCACGGCAGTGCCGTAGCCGATCTCGACGTTGTGGGCGATCTGGCACTGGTTGTCGATGATGACGTTGTCAGCGATGCGGGTATCTTCCAGCGCACCGCGGTCGATGGTGGTGCAGGCACCGATCTCGACCCGGTTGCCGATGGTCACGCCGCCGAGCTGGGGGATCTTGATCCACTCGCCGCGCTCGTTGGCATAACCGAAACCGTCTGCCCCGATCACGGTGCCGGCCTGTACCAGACAGTCCGTGCCCAGGGTCACGTTGTGATAGAGGGTGACGTTGGCCCACAACCGGGAGCGCGCTCCCAGTCGGGTATCCTTGCCAACGAAACAGCCCGGGCCGATGCGCACATCGTCACCCAGCACGACGCCGGATTCGATCACCGCATTGGCACCGATGGCCACTCTCTCGCCCAGTTGCACGTCCGCCGCGATGACGGCGCTCGGATGGATATCCATGGCCGGCTGCGGGGTGGTGTCCAGCAGTTGGGCAACCCGGGCAAAGCCCACATAGGGGTCTTTGAGCACCAGGGCGTTGGTGGGGCAAAACGGCAGGTCTGCCTCGGTGATGAGCACGGCAGTGGCCTTGCTCTGCTCCAGAAAATGCCGGTACTTCTTGTTGGACAGGAAGGCTATCTCCCCCTCCCCGGCTTTTTCCAGTGTCGCGACCTTGCGAATTTCCCGGGTCCCATCCCCATGGACCTCGGCCCCCAGTTGCTGGGCCAGCTGTGCGAGAGTGAATGCCATCAATTAGTTGCTCTTGCTAACCTGAGAAATAACCTGGCCGGAGATGTCCAGCTTGCTGGCTGCATACGGGGCGGCGTTGCGCTCCAGCACCAGATCGTAGCCATTGCTCTTGGCGATGGCGTCGATGGCAGCCTGCACCTTGGTCAGGATCTTGTTGCGCTCTTCGGACTGACGGCGACCGTTGTCCTGTTCAAACGCCTGACGCTTCTGGTTGAATTCCATTTGCAGCTTGGCCAGCTTCTCCTGGCTCTGCTTCTTCTGTTCGGCGCTCATGAAGGCTTCGTCCTTCTTGAACTTCTCGACCAGTGCCTGACCGTCGGACTCCAGCTTCTGCAGTTCACGCATGCGCGGCTCGAACTCGCCCTTCAGCTTCTTGGCAACGGCTTCACGCTGGGGCAGCTTTTGGAAGACTTCGCCCATGTCGACCACGGCAATCTTGGTCTCAGCGAAGGCAGAACCCATGCCGGCAGCCATCAGTGCAAAGCTCAAACCAGCTACTTTCAACGCTTTATTCACACTTACTCCTTGGTCCCTCGGTCGAGGGCTACCTGATTTACCTGATTGTGCAAGCGATCCACGAGATCGTCTTGTTACCTGGTGAGGCACGCAAACGCGCGACCCATCATGCTTCCCCCCGCCATGGCGGGGGGGCGTCCGCTCCCCTTAGAAGGTACGGCCGATGTTGAAGGAGAAGACTTGGGTGTCGTCCCCTTCGTATTTCTTGATTGGTCTTGCCAGCACGAACACCAGCGGGCCCATGGGAGAGAGCCACTGCAGCGACAGGCCGGTCGACATCCGGATGTTGCTCGGGTCGGAGTAGTCCATCAGATAGTTGCAACCACTGAAGCAACGGTTCTGATACTGGCTGTAGTCGAAGTGGGTATCCCACACGGAACCGGCGTCGATGAAGAAACTGGTCCGCAGCTGGGGCTGATAGGTCTCGGAGGCAAAGGGCGTCGGCACGATCATTTCCAGCGAGGCCACCGCCAGGGCGTTGCCCCCGACCGAGCTGTCAGTGCCCTGGATGACGTCGTTACCACTCAGGTTGTAGTAGTAGAGCGCCTTCGGACCGACTGTGTTGCTCTTGAAACCGCGCAGGGTATCGAAACCACCGGCGTAGTAGTTCTCGAAGAACGGCAGGACGTGCTCGTAATCGCCATTGGTGCCGTAGCCATCGCCGTAGGAGGCACGGGCCTTGGCCAGCATGACCCATTTGTGATCGGCATCAAACGGGAAGTAGTGGGCATCTTCTGCGTTGAGCTTGAAGTACTGCAGATCCATGCCGGGCACCGTCACCTTGGCGTTCACCCGCTGGCGGTCACCGGAGGTCGGGAACTGACCCTTGTTGAGGGTGGAGCGGGTCCAGCCGGCGGTGACGTCCACGGTGTTGAACACCATGCGGTTGTCGCCATCCAGATTGCCGTTGTAGACCTTCCAGAACTCGTCCACCTGTACATAGGGGTTGGGCTGGGACAGTTTGTTGTTTTCGTAGCCCAGGCTGAAGTCGAGACGGTTGTTCTCGTTGACCGGGAAGCCGCTGGAGAGACGGAAACCGACGGTGGTGTTCTCGTAGTCCACGATGTTGGCGTCGGCCGCACTGAACTTGTTGTAGTAGAGACGGCCGCCCAGGCTCACCCCGTCCACGGTGAAGTAGGGGTCGTTATAGCTCAGGTCGACGCTCTTGGAGTAGTCGTTGGTGCTGGCGTTGATGCCGATCTTCTTGCCGGTCCCCATGAAGTTGTCCTGCTGCAGACCCGCCTGCAGGCTCAGACCCGACTCGGTGCCGTAGCCGATACCGGCGTTGATGGACCCCGCCGGCTGCTCCTTGACCTTGAAGTCCAGATCGACCTGGTCATCGCTGCCCGGCACCCGCTTGGTGTCCACTTCCGCGGTCTCGAAGAAGCCGAGGCGGTTGAGACGGGTCTTGGACTGCTCGACGTTGTCGGAGGAGAGCCAGGTGCCCTCCATCTGGCGCATCTCGCGACGCAGCACTTCGTCCTTGGTGGTGACGTTGCCGCTGAAGTTGATGTTGCGCACATAGACCCGGGGACCCGGCTCAACGTTGACGATGAGCTCCACTTCCTTGGTCTGGTCGTTGATCTGGGGGAAGGTGACCACTTTCGGATAGGCGTAGCCGTAACGGCCGAGGAACTTGGAGAGCACCTCTTCGGTATGGGTCACCTGACTGGCGGAGTAGACGCTGCCCGCCTCGATGGGGATGAGGCCCTTCATCTCGCCGCCGCGGTCGATGAGGTCGCCCTTGAGCTGGATGCCGGAAACCTTGTACTGCTCCCCTTCCTTGACGTTGAGGGTGACATAGACCCCCTTCTTGTCCGGGGTCATGGAGACCTGGGTGGACTCCTGGGTGAAGCGGATGTAGCCGCGGTCCATGTAGTAGGAGCGCAGCACTTCGATGTCACCGGCCAGCTTCTGCTTCTGGTAGCGCTGATCGCCGGTGAAGTTCCACCAGGGCACGTCGTCCTTGAGGGAGAGCTGGGCCAGCAGCTTCTCTTCCGGGAAGACGTTGTTGCCGACGATGTTGATCTGCTGGATCTTGGCCGCTTCCCCTTCCACGAAGGTGAACTTGAGGTCGACTCGGTTGCGCGGCAGCGGGGTGACGATGGCCTTGACCTTGGCGGAGTACTTGCCCACGCCGTAGTAGAAATCTTCCAGCCCTTTCTCGAGGGAGCTCAGCACGGTGCGATCCAGCGGATCACCCACGCGGATCCCGGAGGATTCCAGGCTCTGGGTCAGTTGCTCTTCCTTGATGTCCTTGTTGCCGGAGAACTCGATGCTGGAGATGGTCGGGCGCTCCTTGACCACCACTTGCAGCACCTGACCCTCGCGATAGACCTTGACGTCCTCGAAGTTGCCGGAGGCATAGAGCTTCTTGATGGCGTTCGCCAGGGACACGGAGTCGACGGAATCACCGACACGCACCGGCAGATTCAACAGGGCGGCACCCAGGGTCACCCGCTGCAGGCCCTCGACCTGAATGTCTTGCACCACAAAAGAGGCCGGGGCAGCCTGAGCCAGGAAGCTGGCCCCCAGCAGGCAACTCAACACCAATGCTTTTTTAACAGCCATTTTGTTCTTATGTGTCCTTGTTGATGCTCTGGCCTCAGAGGCGAGCGAAATCATTAAACAGCGCAATGCCCATCAGTAACATCAGAATGGCGGCGCCTATCCTGAACCCAACTTCCTGAATTTTTTCCGATACCGGCTTGCCGGTGATCGCCTCGATGAGGAAATAGACCAGATGGCCACCATCGAGCACCGGCAGGGGGAACAGGTTGATGATCCCCAGGTTGACGCTGATGAGCGCCAGGAATCCGAGGAAATAGACCAACCCGTAATCGGCGCTGCTGCCGGCCCCCTTGGCGATGGAGATGGGGCCGCTCAGGTTGTCCAAAGAGACGATGCCACCGATCAGCTTGCCTATCATGTCGAAGGTCAGGGTGATCAGGCTCCAGGTCTTCTGGACCCCATGCCACAGGGCTTGCAAAGGCCCATACTGTAACAGAGTTCGATACTCATCCGGTAATGGAACCAGTTGCGGCGACAAGCCCACAAAACCGACCAGCTGGCCCTTCACTTTCTTCCCGTCCGGGGTCAGGGTCAGGGTCATCTCGCTGCCCCCGCGCTCCACCGTCACCTGCAGCGGCTGCGCCGGTGACTGCTGGACACGCTCGACAAACTGGGTCCATTCGGTGATGGCCTCTCCATCGACCCCCTTGATGCGATCCCCTATCTGAAGGCCGGCCTTCTCGCTGGCGCTCGATGGCACCACGGCCTCCACCACGGGCAGCACCTTGCCACCGAGGGGCACTATCCCGAGGCTCCCGATGGGTGACTCTTTGTCCGGATCGAATTTCCAACCTGCCAGCTGCAGGGTCTTGTCCACTGCATAGCTGGTGTTGGCCGCCTTGAGCTTGAGCTGGACCGAGTCATCGCCAAGGTGGCTGATGAGGGCGTAGGTGACGCTCTCCCAGTCACCGGTCTCCTCGCCGCCGACGCCGACGATCTCCATGCCTGGCAGGATGCCGGCCTCTGCCACGATGGAGGCGGGACGCACCTCGCCCACCACGGGTTTGACGCTCGGCACCCCTATCATGAACATCAGCCAGAAGGCGAACAGGGCGAACACGAAGTTCGCCATGGGGCCGGCCGCGACGATGGCCATCCGGGCCCAGACGCTCTTGTGGTTGAAGGCCTGCGCCTCCTCCCCCGGCTTGAGTTCGTCGACCCGGCCATCCAGCATCTTGACGTAACCGCCAAGGGGGATCAGGGCCAGCACGTATTCGGTGCCATCCTTGCCAAGGCGACGCCAGATGGCCTTGCCAAAGCCGATGGAGAAGCGCTCCACCTTGACGCCGCAACGACGAGCCACCCAGAAGTGGCCAAATTCATGCACCGCCACCAGCAGCCCGAGGGCCACGATGAAGGCGCCGATATTCCACAGAACCCCGCCCATCAGCCGCGTACCTCGCGGTCATGTCCAGTCCTGCGCTCGAGAGCATGGAGAGGGGCTGGCTGCCACCACAGTCCGTTCATACGGCAAGCTCCTTTATCAGTTGCTGGGCACGGGCTCGGGCCGTACCGTCCAGGGCGATGAGATCCGCCAGAGAGCCGGCAGCACTACTGCCCAGCTCGGCCATGACGGATTCGTTGACTCTGGCAATATCCATAAATCCGATCCGCTCTGCAAGAAAAGCCGCGACGGCCTCCTCGTTGGCGGCATTGAGGGAGGTGGTCGCCCCCTGCCCCTGCTGGCACGCGCTCATGGCCAGCGCCAGACAGGGATAGCGCTCATAGTCGGGCCGGATAAAGCTGAACTCTCCGACACTGAAGAAATCCAAAGGTTCCACACCGGACTCGATCCGTTCCGGATAGGCCAGAGCGTGGGCAATGGGGGTGCACATGTCCGGGTTGCCGAGCTGGGCCAGCACGGAGCCATCCTTGTACTGCACCATGGAGTGAATGACGGACTGGGGGTGGATCACCACCTGGATCTGCTCGGGGGCCGCATTGAACAGCCAGCGCGCCTCGATGTACTCCAACCCCTTGTTCATCATGGTGGCGGAGTCCACCGAGATCTTGGCCCCCATGGACCAGTTGGGATGGGCAATGGCTTGCGCCGGGGTGACATGGTGCAATTCACCCACATCGGCATAGCGGAAAGGTCCGCCGGAGCCGGTCAGCAGGATCTTGCTGATCCCCGCCCCGGCCAGATCGCAGAAACCGGGCTGGCGCTGCACGTCGACCGGCAGGCACTGGAAGATGGCGTTGTGTTCGCTGTCGATGGGCAGCAGCTCGGCGCCGTGCTCTCGCACCGCCTCCATGAAGAAGGCTCCGGACATCACCAGCGCCTCCTTGTTGGCCAGCAGAATGCGCTTGCCGGCGCGCACGGCAGCCATGGTGGGTGCCAGACCCGCCGCACCGACAATGGCCGCCATCACGCTGTGGGCATCGGGGTGAGCAGCCACGTCGCACAGGGCTGCCTGACCGGACAACACCCGAGTGGTGCTGCCGTGAGCCTTGAGCCGACCCGCCAGCTCGCTGGCGGCGCCTTCGTCCACCATGACGGCGAACCGGGGGGAGAATTCGAGACAGTCGCGCAGCATGGCGTCCACGCTGCGTGCAGCGGTCAGCGCCAGCACCTGCCAGCGCCCGGGGTTGTGGCGCAGTACCTTGAGGGTGCTCTGACCGATGGAGCCTGACGCTCCCAGGATCACCAGGTTTTGCATCAAGACTCCTGATTGGGTAACAGACTGATGGAGCGGGACGCTCCCGGGATCATCAGTGCGCGAAACATCAAAACTCCGGACCGAGCAACAGGTAGCTGAGCAGGAAGACGGGCAGCGCCGCCGTCAGGCTGTCGATGCGATCGAGAATGCCCCCATGGCCCGGCAACAGGGTGCCGGAATCCTTGATGCCGGCTTCCCGCTTGAACATGCTCTCGGCCAGATCGCCGAGCACGGAGGCCAGCACCGCCAGCAGAGAACAGAGCAGCACGGTGCCCATCTTGGCAGGCACGAAGCCCATGAACCAGGTCACGCCGATGGCCAGCAGGCTGGCGGTAAACAGCCCACCCAGCATGCCTTCGATGGTTTTACCCGGGCTCACGGCCGGTGCCAGCTTGTGTTTGCCGAACGCCTTGCCGAAAAAATACGCGCCAGAATCTGCCGCCCAGACCAGTCCCATCACGAACAGCAGGATCCAGGCTCCCATCATGGGGTCGTGGTAGAAGTTGTAACCGCGAATGGCCACCAGGGACCAGAAGAAGGGAACCAGGGTCACCAGACCGAACAGGGATTTGAGCCAGATGGATTCACGCCACAGCCTGGCGCTTTGCGGGTAGCGCAGCACCAGCACCAGCCCCAGCAGCCACCAGCTGACAGCGGTCCAGAGCACGCCCATCACCAGCGGATGCAGTTGGGGGATCCAGAGTTGCTCCACGGGCACCCAAAACAGGCTGGCCCCCAGCAGCAGACAGAACACCAGCGGCAACCACTGTTGCGGCTGGGCAGTGACGAAGGCACTCCACTCACGGCTGGCCAGCAGAAAGACCAGGGCGGCGAGCAGGGCAAAGAATTTCAACGGCAGAAAAAACAGCGCCCCCAACACTAGGGGTACTAACAGTAATGCGGTAATAATTCGTTGTTTTAGCAAAAGAAACCTCTCTCTTGGGAGCGGGGTTTAGCCGGTCTGTTGCGCGGCGATCAATTCCCGGATCTGTTCACCCGTACACCCGAAGCGACGCTCGCGAGCAACGAAGGAGGCAACTGCCCCACTGAACTCGGCCTCGTCAAAATCGGGCCACAGGACCGGGGTAAAATAGAGTTCGGCATAGGCGAGCTGCCACAGGACAAAGTTGCTGATGCGATGATCCCCGCCAGTGCGGATCAACAGATCCACGGGGGGCAGATCAGCCATGCAGACATGACGACCCAATGCCGCCTCATCGACCGCCTCGGCATCCAGTTCACCCGCCGCCACGGCCCGTGCCAGGGTCCGGGCCGCCTGGGCGATGTCCCACTGACCGCCATAGTTGGCGGCGATATTGAGGGTCAATCCCTGATTGTTGGCGGTCAGGGCCTCGGCCTTGGCGATCTTGGCCTGCAGCCGCTCGCTGAAGCGGGCAGTGTCGCCAATCACCCGAAGGCGAATGCCGTTGCTGTGCAACTTGCTCACCTCGCGACCCAGCACCGTCATGAACAACTCCATCAGGGCGTTGACTTCCCCTTCCGGACGGCGCCAGTTCTCGCTGGAAAACGCAAACAGGGTCAGCGCCTCCATCTTGGCACGGGCGGCAAAGGCCACGGCCTCACGCACGGATTTCACGCCCGCCTTGTGCCCGGAAACCCGCATCTTGCCGCGGTTCTGGGCCCAGCGACCATTGCCATCCATGATGATGGCGACGTGACGGGGCAAGGACGAGCTGGCGCTATCGCCTAGCGCTGCCAAAAGCGACATTCATTTCTCCCACAAAGACAAAAGCGCCGTGCAGGGGCACTACACGGCGCTCGTAATATACCTGTCGGAGGCTTAGATTTCCATTAGCTCCTTTTCCTTCACAACCAGGGCGTCATCCACCAGCTTGATGAAGGTATCGGTCAGCTTCTGGATCTCTTCCTGGGCGCGACGGTCGTCGTCTTCGGAGATCTCTTTCTCTTTCAGCAGGGCTTTCAGGTCGGCGTTGGCATCGCGACGGATGTTGCGAATGGCAACCCGGGCACCTTCGGCTTCGGCACGGACGATCTTGGTCAGATCACGGCGACGCTCTTCGGTCAGCGGCGGCAGCGGCACGCGCAGAGTCTGGCCGTTGCTGGACGGGTTCAGGCCCAGATCGGAGGTCAGGATGGCTTTTTCCACCGCCTGGATCATGGAGCGATCGAAGATGGAGATGGAGAGAGTACGGGCATCTTCTGCCACCACGTTGGCCAACTGCTTCAGAGGAGTGGCAGCACCGTAATACTCCACCTGGATGCCGTCGAGCAGGCTCGGGTGAGCACGGCCGGTACGGATCTTGGACATCTGGGTCTTCAGCGACTCTACGCTTTTGCCCATGCGGTCCTTGGCGTCGTTTTTAATCTCGTTGATCACAGTGGTTTTCCTTTTGGCGAACGAGCCGACGGGCGGCTCGTATCTATCTTGTTGACTGGCGTAATGGACAAGCGAGCCTAGGGCTCACACTTGCCTTACTTGCTGGCCTGGTGGATCAGGGTACCTTCCGGCTCACCCATGATCACGCGGCGCAGCGCGCCCGGTTTGTTCATGTTGAACACCCGGATCGGCAGATCGTGGTCGCGGGCCAGGGTAAAAGCAGCAAGATCCATCACTTTGAGTTCTTTTTCAAGAACTTCATCATAACTCAGTTCCTGATAGAGCACGGCATCCGGGTTCTTGACCGGGTCATCGGTGAACACGCCATCGACCTTGGTGGCTTTCAGCACGACGTCGGCTTCGATCTCGATACCGCGCAGGCAGGCTGCCGAGTCGGTGGTAAAGAAGGGGTTGCCGGTACCGGCAGAGAAGATCACCACCTTGCCGGCGCGCAGCTGGCTGATGGCTTCGGCCCAGCTGTAGGAGTCGCAGACCCCTTGCAGGGAGATGGCCGACATCAGGCGGGCATTCACATAAGCACGATGCAGGGCATCACGCATGGCCAGGCCGTTCATGACGGTCGCCAGCATGCCCATGTGGTCACCCACCACGCGATTCATGCCTGCCTTGGCAAGGCCGGCACCACGGAACAGGTTGCCGCCACCGATGACCAGACCGACCTGAACACCCAGCTCAACCAGCTCTTTGATCTCTTGGGCCATCCGTTCCAGCACCGCCGGATCAATGCCGAAACCCTCGGATCCTTGCAGGGCTTCACCACTCAACTTCAGAAGAACACGTCTGTATGCAGGCTTGGGATTGGTACTCATGTCACTGATTCCTGGTCATATAAAGACCGCGACATAAGTCGCGGTCTGGGGAAACGGAAAAACCGGTTCGATTAGGCCTTCTGAGCGGCCGCGATCTGGGCTGCTACTTCAGCAGCGAAGTCGGTCTCTTGCTTCTCGATGCCTTCGCCCACTTCGAAACGGGTGAAGGAAACAACGTCAGCGCCTTCTTTCTTCAGCAGCTCGGCAACGGTCATGGAAGGATCTTTCACGAACGGTTGACCAGTCAGGGAAACCTCACCGGTGAACTTCTTCATGCGGCCTTCAACCATCTTCTCGGCGATCTCTTTCGGCTTGCCGGAGTTGATGGCGATGTCGATCTGGATTTCGCGCTCTTTGGCAACGACTTCGGCAGACACGTCTTCCGGTTTGACGAATTGCGGGCTGTTGGCAGCAACGTGCATGGCCAGATCTTTGGCCAGCTCGTCGGTACCGCCAACCAGCTTGGTGATAACACCGATGCGGGAGCCGTGAACGTAGGTGCCCAGGTTGTCACCTTCAACCAGCATCACGCGACGCAGGTTCATGTTCTCACCGATCTTGGCGATCAGGTTGGTGATGGTCAGCTCGACGGACTCGCCGTTGCCGAAGTCGGCGGCTTTCAGCGCGTCAACGTCAGCGATTTTCTGGGTGGCAGCGATCTCGACGATCTTCTGACCCATGGCCAGGAAACCGGCATCCTTGGAAACGAAGTCAGTCTCGCAGTTCAGCTCGATCATGACGGCAACGTTGCCTTCGGTACGGGCGAAGATCACACCTTCAGCGGCGATACGGCCAGCTTTCTTGGCGGCCTTGGCCTGACCGGATTTACGCATGTTCTCGATAGCCAGCTCGATATCACCGTTGGCTTCTTCCAGCGCTTTTTTGCAATCCATCATGCCAGCGGCGGTGCGCTCGCGCAGTTCTTTTACCAGGGCGGCAGAAATGTTTGCCATGTCCAGTATCCTCGGTCTTGAATTGACAAGAAACAGGGGCCACAAGGGCCCCTGCTAACCAATTACATCAGCTTGGTTAATAAGGGCTTTTCAGTCCTTATCAATTACTCAGCTTCAACGAAGCCATCTTGTTCGGCTTGAACAACGATGTCCTGCTCGCGGGCTTCCAGAACGGTGTCAGCAGCAGCGTTCAGGTACAGCTGTACGGCACGGATAGCGTCGTCGTTACCCGGGATGACATAGTCAACGCCGTCCGGGTTGGAGTTGGTATCAACGATGGAAACTACCGGGATACCCAGGTTGTTGGCTTCTTTGATAGCGATGTGCTCGTGGTCGGCATCGACAACGAACAGAACGTCAGGCAGGCCGCCCATGTTCTTGATACCACCCAGGCTCTTCTCCAGCTTTTCCATTTCGCGAGTACGCATCAGCGCCTCTTTCTTGGTCAGCTTGTCGAAGGTACCGTCTTCGCTCTGGGTTTCCAGATCTTTCAGGCGCTTGATGGACTGACGAACGGTTTTCCAGTTGGTCAGCATGCCGCCCAGCCAGCGGTGGTTAACATAGAACTGGTCGCAACGCTCAGCGGCTTCTTTGACGGCTTCAGACGCGGCACGCTTGGTACCTACGAACAGTACCTTGCCTTTCTTGGCAGCTACGGAGCTGATGAAGTTCATGGCATCGTCAAACATCGGAACGGTTTTTTCCAGGTTGATGATGTGAACTTTGCTGCGGGCGCCGAAGATGTAGGACTTCATTTTCGGGTTCCAGTAACGAGTCTGGTGACCGAAGTGAACGCCGGCTTGCAGCATGTCGCGCATAGAAACTTTAGCCATTTTATACCTCTGTATTGGGGTTAGGCCTCCACACATCCCATATAACCGACCCGTTAAGGCACCCCGGCATATGTGTCGATGTGTGTGTGTTGTTGAGTAAGGGTGATGGTATGAGGACACGAGTTCCCCATTCCGGCGCGCTTTATACCATAACTTTGGTCATGACACCACCAGCCCGGGTGCTAAAAATGGATCCCGGACCATGGTGCGACCGCCTGATGACGTTGCGATGACGATCACACTGGAAGTAAACGGGGGTTGGGGATAAAATTTCGCCCTGATTGCAAACGCATCTATTTTTCATTACCTGGTTGTTGGGCATCGGCAGGATGCGCAATCAGGCCCCAAGAGAGATCCCATGTCCATTAAAATCAAGACACCGGAAGAGATTGAAAAAATGCGTGTCGCCGGCCAGCTGGCCGCCGACGTGCTGGTCATGATCGCCCCCCACGTCAAGGCGGGCGTCACCACAGACGAACTGAATACCCTCTGCCACGACTACATCGTCGACGTGCAGCAGGCCATCCCCGCGCCGCTCAATTACCACGGCTTCCCCAAGTCCATCTGCACCTCGGTGAACGATGTCATCTGCCATGGCATCCCGAACCACAAGAAGCTGCGGGAAGGGGACATCATCAATCTGGACATCACCGTCATCAAGGATGGTTATCACGGCGATACCTCCGCCATGTTCATCGTGGGCCAGACCACCCCCCTGCGCCGCCAGCTCTGCAAGGTGGCCCAGGATAGCCTCTATGCCGCCATCAAGCGGGTGCGCCCGGGCATGTGCATCACCGAGATCGGCGCCGTCATCCAGCCCATCGTCGAGCAGGCCGGCTTCTCCGTGGTACGCGACTACTGCGGCCATGGCATCGGTGCCGAGTTCCACGAAGAGCCGCAGATCCTGCACTACCGCAACGGCGGCAAGCTGGAGCTGAAAGCGGGCATGTGCTTCACCATCGAGCCCATGGTCAACAGCAAGAAGTACCACTGCAAGGTCAATCCGAAGGATGGCTGGACCGTGACCACCAAGGACGGCGGCGACTCCGCCCAATGGGAGCACACCCTGCTGGTGACCGAGGATGGCTGCGAGGTCCTGACCCTGCGCCCCGACGACACTATCGAGCGTTTTATCCACCACGTTTGACATTCAACCCCGGCCGCGCGCCGGGGTTGCTCTTTACCCGGCCCGACCGAGAGTGTGACATGCCATGGATGCCAGCCTGCTTTCTCCCCATCTGCTCCCAGACGATCAGCTCACCCGTGACAACTGCAAGGAGTATCTGAGCCGCTTTCTCGCCTGGCTGCATGAGCGCTTCGACGCCGGTGACAACATCATCGAACTGGTGGCCACCCGCTCCGAATACATGGACGCGCTGCTGACCAGGCTCTGGCACAAGTTCGGCTTCGACAGGACCGAGCTCACCCTGATCGCGGTAGGCGGCTATGGCCGCGGCGAACTCCATCCCCACTCCGATATCGACCTGCTGATCCTCTACGAAGGAGATGAACTGGACGAGGTGCTGGGGCTTCGCATCGGCGAGTTCATCACCCTCTTGTGGGATCTCAAGCTGGAGGTGGGCCAGGCGGTGCGCAACGTGGCCGAGTGCATCGAGCAGGGTCGCAACGACATCACGGTTGCCACCAACCTCATCGAGGCCCGTTACATCACGGGTCGCCTGGTGGGATTCGAGCAGTTGCAGGCGGCCACCCAGCCCCAGCACTTCTGGCCGAGCGAAGCCTTCTTTCGTGCCAAACGCGAAGAGCAGGCCCTGCGCCACCAGCAGTTTCTCGGCACCGCCTACAAGCTGGAGCCGGATCTCAAGAACAATCCCGGGGGCCTTCGCGACATCCAAACCCTGGCCTGGGTCGCCCGCCGCCACTTCGGCGCCACCACCCTGTTCGAGATGACCAGCCACGGTTTTCTCAACCGGGCCGAGTACCGGGAGCTGCTCGACTGTCAGAACTTCCTGTGGAAGGTGCGCTTCGCCCTGCACATGGCCATCAACAAGGGGGATAACCGTCTCTTGTTCGACCGCCAGCGCACCGTGGCCCAGATGCTGGGGTTCGAGGGGGAAGGCAACGGCCCGGTCGAGCAGATGATGAAGCGCTTCTACCAGACGGTTCGGCGGGTGGCCGAGCTCAACGAGATGCTGCTGCAACTCTTTGACGAGGCCATTCTCGGCAACACCGCCATGGACGTGCGCCGCATCAGCGACGAATTCCAGCTACGCGGCCGCCTCATCGATGCGGTGGACTCCGAGCTGTTCGGCCGGGATCCTGCCGCCATCCTGCGACTCTTCTACCAGATAGCCCAGCACCCGGAGATTGCCGGCATCCACTCCGCCACCTTGCGCCAGTTGCGCGAGGCCAGACGCACCCTCAACTGCTGGCTGCAAGATCTACCCGAGTGCCGCCGTCTCTTCATGGCGCTCCTGCGCCACCCCAACGGCATCGGCCAGCCGCTCACCCTGATGCACAAGTACGGGATCCTCGCGGCCTACCTGCCCCAGTGGAACCTCATCGTCGGCCAGATGCAGTTCGACATGTTCCACGCCTACACGGTGGACGAACATACCCACAGGCTGCTGCAGAACATCCATCGCTTCCCGAATCCGGCCAGCCGCCAGACTCACCCGCTCTGCCACGAGGTGTTCACCCAGTTGCGCAAGCCCGAGCTGCTCAGCATCGCCGCCCTCTTCCACGACATCGCCAAGGGCAGGCGTGGCGATCATTCCGAACTCGGGGCCGTGGATGCGCTGGAGTTCTGCCAGTTGCACGGGCTGGATCGCTACGAGAGCCGACTGGTCGCCTGGCTGGTGCGCCACCATCTGCTGATGTCGGTCACCGCCCAGCGCCGCGACATCTACGACCCGGACGTGGTCACCGACTTCGCCCAGAAGGTGCGGGATGAATTGCACCTCGACCTGCTCTATTGCCTGACCGTGGCCGACATCTGTGCCACCAACGACAGTCTGTGGAACGACTGGAAGGGCACACTGCTGCGCGAACTCTACTTCGCCACCCAAAAGGCCCTGCGCCAGGGGTTGGAAAACCCGCCGGACATGCGCCTCAAGATCCGTGAAAACCAGCGCCAGGCCAGGCAGATCCTGACCCAGCGCGAGGTGCCACAGGAGGCGGTCACCGCCCTCTGGAACGACTTCAAGGCCGATTACTTCCTGCGCCACAGCCCGGAGCAGATCGCCTGGCACTGCCGCAAGATCATCGCCCACGGTGACAACCCGGCCCCCCTGGTGCTCATCGGCAAGCATCCCATACGGGGCGGTAGCGAGGTGTTCATCTATTGCCGCGATACCCCCAACCTCTTTGCCACCGTGGCTTCGGCACTGGATCAGAAGAACCTCAGCATCCACGACGCCCAGATCATGAATTCGCGCAACGACTACGTGCTCGACACCTTCATCGTACTGGAACCGAACGGCGAGCCCATCAGCCCCAACCGTACCGCCACCATCAAGAAGGCGCTGGAGAAAGCCCTTCAGGAGCCGGGCAAGCTGGTGCTGCGCAGCAAGCCCCTGTCCAGACGCCACCGCCAGTTCAGCGTGCCGACCAGGGTGGTCTTCCTGCCCCACAAGGGGGAAAACCGCCACACCCTGCTGGAGCTGACGGCCCTGGACACTCCGGGCCTATTGGCCCGTATCGGTGCCGTGTTCCAGCAGTGCGGCCTCTCCCTCCATGCCGCCAAGATCACCACCATCGGTGAGCGGGTGGAGGACTTCTTCAGCCTCACCACCCTGGCCGGAGAGCCGCTGAACCCGGAGGAGCAGCAAGCCCTCGAGGAGAGGCTGGTCAATCAGCTCAACCCCCAGGAACCGCTTGGCGAGAGCGCCTGACACGCTCGGATGAAGCCTCGAAAGAGGCTTTTTGACGTATTGATTCCTCAATCAGAACAAATGGTTGGACCACTCAAGTACAATAAATCGCCCTAATTCTGAAGAAATCGGCGAGAGCCCTTAAAAACGATTGGAAAAGTGTGATACAACAAACAGAATTTTATAAAGGAAACCTGTCATGACCCAGTTGCAACAGACCATCGAAGCGGCCTTCGAGCGCCGTGACTCCATCACCCCCGGCTCCGTCGATGCCGCCACCAAGGCCGCCATTCTGGAAGCCATCGACCTGCTGGACTCCGGCAAAGCCCGGGTTGCCGAGAAGATTGCCGGCGAGTGGGTCGTCCACCAGTGGCTGAAGAAGGCCGTGCTGCTCTCCTTCCGCATCAACGACAACGGCATCATCAAGGGCGACGATGCCCAGTACTACGACAAGGTTCCCCTGAAGTTCTCCAACTACACCGAAGAGCAGTTCAAGGCTGCCGGTGTACGCGTCGTGCCGCCCGCGACCGCGCGCAAAGGCTCCTTCATCGCCCCGAACACCGTGCTGATGCCCTCCTACGTCAACATCGGCGCCTTCGTCGATGAAGGCACCATGGTCGACACCTGGGCCACCGTGGGCTCCTGCGCCCAGATCGGCAAGAATGTGCACCTCTCCGGCGGCGTCGGCATCGGCGGCGTACTGGAGCCACTGCAGGCCAACCCGACCATCATCGAAGACAACTGCTTCATCGGTGCCCGTTCCGAGGTGGTGGAAGGGGTGATCGTCGAGGAGGGCTCCGTCATCTCCATGGGGGTCTTCATCGGCCAGTCCACCCGCATCTATGACCGCGAAACCGGTGAAATCCACTACGGCCGCGTCCCGGCCGGCTCCGTGGTCGTTTCCGGCTCCCTGCCCTCCAAGTGCGGCAAGTACAGCCTCTACGCCGCCGTCATCGTCAAGAAGGTGGATGCCAAGACCCGCGCCAAGGTCGGCATCAACGCCCTGCTGCGCTCCATCGACGAGTAATCCACGCCGATGTCATCAAGGGCACCTCTGGTGCCCTTTTTCATGCCCGCTCTCATGGGTGGACGCCAACTCCCCTGCCCCACCAGCACTGCACCCCCCATGAGACGATACCGCTTATGGCAGTGCTGGCAAGGCGTTCACCCCTCCCCTTGGCTCATTGATTAAAGAAGACCTTTTTGACACCAATTTGAATTTGGCGCGCCTGTCACAGGCAAGGCGTCCGGACTCGGGTAAGATAGAGGGGTCAGGATCGTTTCAAACCAAGGAAGCCCGATGTACGAGAATCTCAAGAGCCTGGGGATCCAGGAACCCACCTCGGTGGACAGCTACACCCTGCGCCAGGAAGCCAACCACGACATCCTCAAGATCTATTTCAAGAAGCAGAAGGGTGAATTCTTCGCCAAGAGCGTCAAATTCAAATACCCCCGCCAGCGCAAGACCATGCTGGTCGACTCGGGGACCCATGAGTACAAAGATGTCACCGAGATCAACGCCAACCTCAAATACGTGGTGGATGAGCTGGACAATCTGACCCAGGGCGGCCAGCCTTCCGCCGATCCGGACATCAAGCAGAAAATACTGCGCGACTTGCGTCATCTGGAAAAAGTGGTGCAGAACAAGATCAGCGAGATAGAACGGGATCTCGAAAAGCTTTAAGCCGGTCTGATGCAGCAAAGGCGCCCAGGGGCGCCTTTTTCATTGGGTCACACCATGCTGGCGCCGCCAGGAAAGCCCCCGCACATGTCCCGCCACCAAACGCAACCCAGCAAAAAGGGAGGCTTGCGCCTCCCTTTTCGGAACTCGGATATTGGAGCGACAATCAGTTGCTCTTCATCCAGATGTCCATTTCAGTTTTCAGGTTGTCGGACTTGGTGCCGAAGATGGCTTGTACACCGGAACCCGCCACCACCACACCGGCGGCACCCAGCTTCTTCAGACCAGCCTGGTCAACCTTGGCCACATCCTTCACACCGACACGCAGACGGGTGATGCAGGCGTCCAGAGAGGCGATGTTCTCTTTGCCACCGAAGGCGGAGACCAGTGCAGCAGACATCTCGTCCTTGCTTTGACCGGCAGAGGACTCTTGGGCAGCTTCGTCTTCACGACCCGGGGTTTTCAGGTTCATGGCACGGATGACCACGGTGAAGACCACGTAGTAGATGACCGCGTAGACCAGACCCAGACCCACCAGCAGCAGCATGTTGTCGGCACGCGGAGATTGCACCACGAAGTCGATGAAGCCGTTGGAGAAGGTGTGACCGTGAACGACACCCAGCATGTTGGTCAGGACATAGGCCAGACCTGCCAGCAGAGCGTGGATGGCGTACAGTACCGGGGCCACGAACAGGAAGGAGAATTCGATAGGCTCGGTGATACCGGTCAGGAAGGAGGTCAGGGCAGCAGAAGCCATGATACCTACGATCTTGGCGCGGTTTTCCGGCTTGGCGGAGTGCGCAATGGCAAACGCGGCAGCAGGCAGACCAAACATCTTGAACAGGTAGCCACCCGCCAGTTGACCGAAGCCGTTACCGGCAGCACGGGAAGCGTCATCAGCAGTCAGGAAGCAGGTCATGATGCCGTGTACGGTTTCACCGGCGGCGTTGACGCAGGTACCAGCCTGATAGAAGAACGGCACGTTCCAGATGTGGTGCAGACCGAACGGGATCAGGGAGCGCTCAACCACGCCGTAGATGCCGAAGGCCAGGACCGGGTTCTGGTTGGCAGCCCAGTCGGAGAAGGCACCGATGGCACCACCAATAGGCGGCCAGATGAAGGAGAGCACGACACCCAGACCGATGGAAACAAAACCGGTGATGATGGGCACGGCGCGCTTGCCAGCGAAGAAGCCGAGGTACTCTGGCAGCTGGATCTTGTAGAAGCGGTTGAACGCCCAGGCAGCCACGCCACCGGCGAGGATACCACCCAGCACACCGGTATCGATCTTCTCGACACCCATCACAGGCGCCATCACAGTCAGGGTGGCGGTCATGATGCCGTAGCCGACGATGGCGGACAGGCCGGAAACACCGTCGTTATTGGTGAAGCCAAGGGCGACGCCCACGGCGAACAGCAGAGCCATCTGGCCGAATACGGAACCACCGGCCTGCTCCATCAGTTGGGAGACGATTTCCGGCAACCAGCTGAAGTGGGCAGCACCCACCCCCAGCAGAATACCTGCAACGGGCAAGACCGATACGGGCAGCATCAGCGCCTTACCGACCTTTTGCAGATTAGAGAAAGCATTTTTTAACATGTGTGCGCTCCTGAATGGAATGTCTTACCGTAGACGCTTCAGTCCAATTTATAGACGATCATCAACATCATCTCTCATCGGCATGAATTCGACGCGGGTTTGTTTATTTTGACCAGCTGAATATAACCCAGCAGATCGCAAATATCTTCCATCAGGGGTAAGCGAATAAAAAATTTGGAGGGGAGATCACAAGATAATTTCGGCGGGAATTTTCGGCTAATTACGGATATATTTCGGCATCTTCATGCTAAACCATAAATATGAAAAGTGCTGTTTCGCATTGTATTTTAGCCAATCAAACCAATACCCAACGAAACACACTGTAACTTAATGTAACCATTTGCTGTTTTTTCTATTTTAGTCTACCGATTAAAAAGGCCTCCAACAAGGGAGGCCTCAAATAAATATTATATTTTAAAGACCGGGCAATATTCAGCCCTTTTGGGAACGCTTCACCGCATCAATAAAGATCGATTTCGCCTTGGTCGAACCGGCCCGCTCCGCCTCGCTGACCAGTTGCATCGCCTTGTCGATATCACCGGCTTTCACCGCTTTTTCGATCTGGGATTGATAGAAGGCCTCGGTTTCGCTCAGCATGGGGGCACTGCTCTTGACTGCGCCGGCGGTCGCCAGGGGCACGACAAGCTTGTTTGGTGCCGTGTTGACTACCGGGGTGTTGGCATCAATCACATCCTGATAGACAGGCTTGTAATAGTTGCTCTCGGTTTTGACACCACTCAAGTCCTCCACAGAGAGGCTGACCACGCCCCAGGGGGAGTGCGGAATGACGGGGTCTTTTTCACCATAATCAACCACCCCCAGCGACTTGGTCATCAGCTTGGAAGGGCTAAGGATGGTGGTTGTTTTGTCCAGACCGCTCTGGTCTGTGTAGATCACCATGTAACTTTCGTTATTGGGGTTACCAACATAGGAGCGATCCACGGTAAACACGGCTTCCATGCGATCCCCTTGCAGCATGCGTGCAGGCTCGTACTTGAACACGTCGCTGCCCAACTTGCGGGTCACATTGAATTTGGAATCCAGCATCAAGACGGTCGGGTTGAACAGCGATTTGTCGATCAAGCCATCAACCGTGATGCGCAGGTCACCGGAGTTGACCGGCAACCGGAAGGCGGCAAAGTGGCTTTTCCCTTCGCTGAAAGCGTAAACGGGGGAGCTGCCATCAATGGGGATAAGCTTAGTTGCGCCCGGTTGTATGTCCTGGAACGGCAGACTGGAGACATCGTGACAGCAGCTGCCAACCGTAGCCAATTGGCTCATCGCAACGTCGCGATTTCCCATGATGGACTTGAACTCCTGAGTCGGCGCTACCGTCGTTTCCAACGTGGCGCACCCACCCAGCACAACAGAACAGAATACAGTCAAGGCTAATCTGGAATATCTCATCGCGTGACCCTAAGAAACGTGTTGTAAAAAAAGAGCCCCCGTCATGCGGGGGCACTTGCAGTCATGACGTCAACAGATTACCACCAAGCTTCAGCTTGAACACCGAAGTTCCAGGAGTCGTCCTGCTTCACGCCATTGGCATCCGGGCGGAACTGGCCGTCAGAATCCAGGTAGGAAGCATATACGCGGATTTCCGGGCGGGCCCAGAAGCTGGAGCCAGCGGACCAGGCCTGAGCCAGGGTGTATTTCTTACCGATGGTGCTGGTTTCGGTGCCATTGTTCGGCTTGTAGCTGTCATGGTGATAGCCAAGCTCGGCGATGGTCTTCATGGTGTCATTCCACTTGTACATCGGGCGAACGACAACGGAGAAGGTGTCTTTGTCAGCGCTGTCATTGTCGATATCACTGGCAGTACCGTAAACCAGCTGATGACCGAACTCGACCTTATCGCCAACGGGCAGCACGCCCCAGTTGATGAAGCGCCAGCCATCGCCCTTGGCGGCAGATTGGCTCAGGCCGCTGCCAGAACCGCTACCGTAGTCAACAGCCTGAGCGGCATAACCGTCGGCGAAATACTGAACCACGGTCTTGTTGAAGCCACCCAGCATGGATTGGGTCAGCTCGGCGGTCAGCATGTGGCCGTTTTTCTCGTAATCTTTGCTGCCCAGAGCCGCTTTCTGCTCATCGGTCAGGTTACCGCGGGCGTAGTCATATCCCAGCTCCAGGGAGCCGTCTTTCCACAGCGGGATACCGGCATAACGCAGGTCCAGTACGTCCGTATCAACACGCTTGTCGACACCAACACCACCTACAAACTGATCGTAATCATCCCACGGGTCGTTACGCAGCCATGCAAAAGAGAGCTTGCCCGGACCAGCCTGGATATTTTCTACACCAGCACCGGCACCAGACACATCCCAGTAGTAGAAGTCGGAGATGTGGATGTCGTGACGTTGATAGTAACGCTTACCGGCCCACAGAGTGGCTTCCGGCGCGAAGCCCAGCACGCCTTTGGCCTGGACGTTGAATTGGCGCAGGGCAAAGTCGGCATCACTACCGCTAGTGCTTTCCCAGTCGCGACCTTGCTGACCAGAAACCATTGCAAACATGGAGTCTACGTAGAAAGACTTGCCGTCCTTGTTGTAAGCCTCTTGACCTAGCTGGACTTCGCCGTAGGTCTCGGCTTCATTGCCCAGACGACCGACTTTCGCCTTGGAATAGGTTTGCAGGCTGCCGTTATCGGAAGTACCGACACCGGAACGCATGTAGCCGTGGAAATCAACGGCGAAGGCGGCTTGGGAAGCCAGGGCTGCGGTTACTGCTGCAGCGATCGGGAGCCACTTTGCTTTCATTTTCATTTTCCTTATTCCCGCTGAGAGGAGTGTGATCCTGATATTCAAGTTCTTATCACCGGAAAAACGTTTTGGTGATAACCGAGGTCGATTATAGGTACCCAAATTCCCTGCAAACATGAGCTGATTCACAAAACGATGACAAATCGCACGCCACCGACAGCCACAGCCACAAAATGTCAATGAATTTTCATTTTTTGGCACCAACCACCCAAGATAAGCACAAAAAAGAAAAACAATAACTAAAGAAAGCGCTTTCAAATATTAATTTGCAACGAGAGTTAAGTGATAAATCCATGTCGCAGTAGCAAAAACATGACTGAAATCGCTTTCAATGCGGAACTTTTAATTTTTCAATTTGTCGTGGTTGATGATGAATATGGCCAATCGCTTATCATCATTGGCGAGAAAAATGTAAGTATTCACCGGAACAGTATTGACACAGGAAAAATGAGACGATCGTCTCTTGATCCCACTTTCCTGCTTGCTTGATCCTGCTCCTTAGATACGCTCCCCCCATGAGCA
>NZ_JAPCIZ010000049.1:0-33614 GCF_027707725.1 Aeromonas sp. QDB25
TATGATGCACGGCGACAGCAGGGTGATGGTGGTGGTGTGTTTGGAGACAGCCAGTTTACCAGCACCCTGTCTGTCAACTTCCACTTTCCCAGGATCCCGCGAAGAACCAAACAAAAAGGCCACCGCGATGCGGTGGCCTTGGTGCTTTCTTGCGAAAGATGGTGGAGCTACGCGGGATCGAACCGCGGACCTCTTGCATGCCATGCAAGCGCTCTCCCAGCTGAGCTATAACCCCAATGTGTGTGAGTGACGCTGAATCACTCTGAATTTGGTGGAGCTACGCGGGATCGAACCGCGGACCTCTTGCATGCCATGCAAGCGCTCTCCCAGCTGAGCTATAACCCCAAATTCGGTACTGAATGAATGGTTCTGGCGGCCATTCATCCTCAATAATGGTGGAGCTACGCGGGATCGAACCGCGGACCTCTTGCATGCCATGCAAGCGCTCTCCCAGCTGAGCTATAACCCCACAAAGGTCGGCCTGGGTGATACACACCGCACTGCCCTGGGTACTTCATGTCAATCGGGAACCTGGTGGAGCTACGCGGGATCGAACCGCGGACCTCTTGCATGCCATGCAAGCGCTCTCCCAGCTGAGCTATAACCCCTTGGACTCCAGATTGTTCGAGGAGAATTTGGTGGAGCTACGCGGGATCGAACCGCGGACCTCTTGCATGCCATGCAAGCGCTCTCCCAGCTGAGCTATAACCCCAACTCACCTCGGCGCTACCAAAGTTATCTCTGGCAACGGAGGCGCATGATAGGCATCACCCGCTTTGCTGTCAACCCAAAATTCTCGCCCACTGGAGCGTTTAGTCAAAATTCAGGCAGTTAGCTGTTTTTACCGCCAACCTCGTCGCTATGTCGCTGTTTTACGTCGCAAATCCGCTTGAGGCCAAAATACGAAGGGCCCCCGTCAGGGAGCCCTTTTCATGCCATGGCCGATGTTTATTCAGCGGCCATGCGCGCTTCGATATACGCCAGGGCGCGGTCGATACGGGCGAGGACCCGCTCCTTGCCCACCAGCGCCATCACGGCATCGATGGCAGGAGACTGGCCCAGACCGGTGACGGCCACACGCAGCGGCATGCCGACCTTGCCCATGCCCTGACCCAGCTCGGCGGCGGTCGCTTCAATCAGCTCGTGCAGCGCCTCGGTGGTCCAGGTCTCCAGGGCCGCCAGCTTGGTCTTGGCCAGCGCCAGCGGCTCGGCAGCCACACCGCGCAGGTGCTTCTTGGCAGCGGCTTCGTCGATGGCCTCGTACTCTTCGAACAGGTAGCGGCTCTGGGCAGCCACCTCGACCAGGGTGTTGCAGCGCTCGGCCAGCAGGGTGACCACGTCGGCCAGCGCCGGGCCATTGCTGGTGTCGATCTGCTGGTGTTCCATGTGCCAGGCCAGGTGCTTGGCCACATAGGCCGGATCCAGGCTGCGCATGTAGTGGTTGTTCAGCCACAGCAGCTTGTCGGTGTTGAAGGCGGAAGCCGACTTGGAGATGGCGTCCAGGCTGAACAGCTTGATCATCTCGTCCAGGCTGAAGATCTCCTGATCGCCGTGGGACCAACCCAGACGCACCAGGTAGTTCAGCAGCGCTTCCGGCAGGTAGCCGTCGTCGCGGTACTGCATCACGGAGACGGCGCCATGGCGCTTGGAGAGCTTGGCGCCGTCGTCACCCAGGATCATGGAGACGTGGGCAAATTCCGGTACCGGCGCGTTCAGCGCCTTGTAGATGTTGATCTGGCGCGGGGTGTTGTTGATGTGGTCTTCGCCACGCACCACGTGGGTGATCTCCATGTCCCAGTCATCGACTACAACACAGAAGTTGTAGGTCGGCGCACCGTCGGTACGGCGAATGATCAGATCGTCCAGCTCGGTGTTGGCGAACTCGATGCGGCCACGGACGTGGTCATCGAACACCACGGAGCCTTCGGTCGGGTTGCGGAAGCGGATCACGTGGGGCGCATCGGCCGGATGATCGTGGGCGCCATCCCGGCACTTGCCGTCATAGCGGGGCTTCTCGCCGTTGGCCATCTGGCCTTCACGCAGCGCTTCCAGCCGCTCCTTGGAGCAGTAGCACTTGTAGGCGCGACCGTCAGCCAGCATCTCGTCGATGAGGCCGTTGTAGCGATCGAAGCGCTTGGTCTGGTAGTAGGGGCCCTCATCCCAGTTCAGCTCCAGCCATTCCATGCCCTCAATGATGGCGTCGATGGCCTCCTGAGTGGAACGTTCCAGATCGGTATCCTCGATACGCAGCACAAACTCACCGCCCTGGTTCTTTGCAAACAACCAGGAATAGAGTGCGGTACGGGCACCGCCGACATGCAAAAAGCCGGTCGGGCTGGGAGCAAAACGGGTTTTGACTTTCATCTTTAAGCCTTGTGTAGAGGGCCTTGGGCCAATTCGTTAAAAAAACCGTCGCATTTTAGCACCGACAATGACGGATGGGAAAACCATGGCGAGGCAGAGGGGAAAATAGGGTCTACTCCCGCAAAAACCGCTGTTTTAGAGTGATGTCTCAGAATTTTCCCTTTTTTCCCGCTTAGCTAGGCGAGGTCGCTGGAGAGATCTCCCGCACAGCCGATACTTCAGTCACCCCGTCAACGAACCCTCAACGATACAAGGAACGCGCGATGCAGTTTCGTTCTATCCAGAATCGTATCCTGGTACTGGCCGGTGTCGCCATGACCACGGCCCTGGTCATCCTGATCCTGCTCAACCAGTATTCAGGCCGGCAGACCCAGCAGCTCACCATCGACTCCAGCCGCGCCGCCCTGCAACAGGAGGCGTGGCAGAAGGTGAGTGCCAACGCCCGTGCCGAGGCCGCCACCATCACCCAGCTGCTGCAAAAGGGGCTCTCCTACACCCAGCAGATGGCCAGCGTCTTCGCCCGCCAGCAGGAGGGCAAGCTGCCGCTGGATCGCCAGCAAGCCACCGATCTGCTCAAGGCCCAGCTTGCCCTGGAGCCCCAGCTCTATGGCGCCTTCGCGGGCTTCGAGCCCAACGGCTTCGACGGCCAGGATGCCAGCTTCGCCGGCCAGAGCGCGCTCGGCAGTGACGACAAGGGGCGCTTCGTTCCCTACTTCTATCGCGACAAGGATCAGATCGGCAGCGATCTGCTGCTCTCCATCGAAAAGAGCGATCCGGACGAGTTCGGCAACCCGGCCAACGATTACTACGCCTGCCCGAAACGGGAGGGGCGCCCCTGCCTCATCGATCCCTTCAAGGTGGACATCAACGGCCAGCAGGTGCTGGTGAGCACCATCACTACCCCCATCCTGGTGGATGGCCGGTTCAAGGGCATCGCCGCGCTGGATCTGGCGGTGGACTCCATCAGCCGCCAGGCCCAGTCCCTCAACAGCAACATCTATGACGGCAAGGGGGAAACCCTGATCGTCAGCGCCGCCGGTGTCATCACCGGTACCAGCGGCGACGCCAGCCTGCTCGGCAGCCGCGCCGACAAGGTGCTCGGCAACGGCTGGCAGCAGTATCTCAAACCCGAGGTACAGCGCCAGGAGCTCGACGATGCGTTTCGCATCTCGGTGCCCATCGCGGTGCCCGGCATGGCCCGCAACTGGGCCATCATCGTCACCCTGCCCTACAAGGTGGTGCTGGCGGGAGCGGACGAGCTGGCACGCCAGCTCACCGACATGAACCGCGCCGCCATGACCCAACAGCTCATCGGTGCCCTCATCGTACTGGCGCTGGCCCTTGGCACCATGCTGGTCATTGCCCGCAGCATCACGGGCCCCATCCGCCAGATGGTGAGCCTGGTGGATGACATCGCCGACGGCGAGGGGGATCTCACCAAGCGCCTGGAGAGCCGCTCCCGGGACGAGCTGGGGGCCCTGGCCCGGGGCATCAATCGCTTCATCGACAAGCTGCAGGCCTTGCTCGGGGATGTGCAGAAGACCGCGAGCGAGGTCCATCGCCACGCCGGGGACACCGATCGCATCGCCGGCCAGACCGACAGCAACCTGCAGCATCACCAGGCGGAGATGGAGCAGATGCTGACCGCGGTGCAGGAGATGTCCTATGTCAGCCAGGAGGTGGCCACCCACGCCAACAACACCGCCGACTCCGCCAAGCAGGCCCAGAGCGCGGCGGACGAGGGCAAGGTACGCTTCCAGCGGGTGATCCACTCCATGCACAAGGTGGCTGCCGAGGCGGGCAAGGGCGCCGAGGTGGTGGAAGGGCTGGCTCACGACAGCGAGCAGATCACCAGCATCCTCACCGTCATCCAGGGGATCGCCGATCAGACCAACCTGCTGGCGCTCAACGCCGCCATCGAGGCGGCCCGGGCCGGCGAGCAGGGGCGCGGTTTTGCGGTGGTGGCCGACGAGGTGCGCAAGCTGGCGGGCAACACCCAGCAGGCGGTGCAGAATACCCAGGAGCTGATCGACAAGATCCGCCACAGCTCCACCAACGCGGTCAACGCCATCCAGCAGAGCCAGCAGCTGACCCATCAGGCGGTGGGGGAAGCGGATCAGGCGGAGGCAGCCCTCGGCAGCATCTTCCAGGCCATCGCCACCATCAACGACATGACCTACCAGATCGCCTCCGCCGCCGAGGAGCAGAGCTCGGTTTCCGAGACTGTCTCCGGCAATCTGTCAAAAACCAGCGCACTGGCCAACGACATCGCCAGGGACGCCACCAGCACGGCCAACGCCAGTCAGGCCTTGCGTCAGGCGGCGGAACGTTTGCAGCAATTGTTGGGTCAGTTTCGTCTCAGCTGATAATTTTCATGCTCCGGACTCTCCCCCTCGGGGGCGAGTCCGTTTACCATAGGCGGCATATTTGCCTGATGGCAGGCAATGTAGTGAGAGGTAAATGCCGTGCCCACCCCGGACCGTCGCCCACGTGGCCATAACAGACGAGCCCAGCAGCGTCGCCAAGACGAATCACAAGGAACCCTGCTCCAACGTATCAACGCGGCTACCCTGCCCCTGCGCCAGCGTCTCGGCCAGGGTATGAGTGGCCTGGGTCAGCGCAACAAGGAGCCGAAGGCGGCCTCGTTCAAGCTGGCAAGCCCCCTGCCCCGCAAACACACCATAGGGTTGCTGGTGCTGATCCCGCTCTGGCTGCTGGTGCTGGCCTGGGAGCCCGCCCCCGCCGCCCCCACCACGGCGCCGTCAGGCTCTCTGGCGGTCCCCCTGGCCGTGCCGGCCCAGGCCCTGACCGTCGGCAACGCCGGTGAGCTCCAGGCCGCCAAGCCCGTCGAGGAAAAAGTGGATGGCACCTGGTTGCAGCACGACGTGCAGGCCGGTGAAACCCTCTACTCCATCTTCCGCAAGTTCGAGCTGCCGGGGGCCGAGCTCAGCCGGCTCATCGCCATCGAAGGGCCGGACAGGCCGCTGACCCGGCTGCAGTCGGGCAAGTCGGTGTTCATCCTGGTGGACACCAGCCGCCGCATCCAGCGGGTCGAGGTCCGCTCTCTCGGTCAGGTCAGCTACCGCTATGACCGCCAGGGGGAAGGGTTCGCCCTCAAGGAATAAGGGGCTCGACCACCCCCCTTATGTAGACGGGAGGCCATGGCTTCCCGTTTTTTTTGATGTGAAGCATGAAACAAGCTGCTGACTTCACAATACTTTTAGCTCGCTCAAAAAATGAAAAGTGCCAAATTGACAAGGGATCGGGCTCCAGTACAATCGGTCAGGCTTTAGACAGGGATTGTGCTACATGCTACTGGGACAAAGAGACGTGGTCAGTCATGCTTCAACCCCTGACTTCCAGGCAAATGCTGCCCAACCAGGCTTAGTTTCATTTTGTTATAGATAGGACTTACCACATGTCTGACATTCGCACCGGCCAAGTAAAATGGTTCAACGAAACCAAGGGTTTTGGCTTCATCGAGCAATCCCAGGGACCGGACGTTTTCGTTCACTTCTCCTCCATCCAGAGCGCAGGTTTCAAGACCCTGGCTGAAGGCCAAAAAGTCCAGTTCACTGTGACCCAGGGCAAAAAAGGCCCTCAGGCCGAGAACGTCACCGTTATCTGAGCCAGCGCCAGTGAACCCGTAGGAGGAGCCATCGCCCCTCCTATTTTTTTGCCCGCGATCTTTCCTTCCCGACCGGCAGAGCTCTTGCCGGGCTTGCCATCCCCACCTGCAAGCCGCTTATGGCCGCCACCAGCCGCTATAAATCAAAATTATGAGTTTTGGTTAAATGCCCCGGTTTTAACTTATAGCGAGCCACTGTCTGTCATTCAGGCCCTGCCAAGCCTGTTAGCCGAGCGCAAAGGGTTGTGCCCGATCTCCGGGAGGCTATTAGCAAGCAATACATCTTGGTCTTATGACTTGGGATGTGCGGGGAAGAGAGAAAGCAGGCAAACGCCGGATACGACAAATCATCGCGGCGCTATGTGATGGGCAATTCAAAGGGATTATGAGGACGTCGAAGAGAAATTGGAGCGGGAAACGAGACTCGAACTCGCGACCCCAGCCTTGGCAAGCGCGGATCATGCTCTACCAACAGGACGCGGCAGTGATGGTACTGAGAAACTGGATTCGTGTACTTGGGGGAGAGATTGAATTCGAAGGGTTCGAAGAGAGATTGGAGCGGGAAACGAGACTCGAACTCGCGACCCCGACCTTGGCAAGGTCGTGCTCTACCAACTGAGCTATTCCCGCAACAGAATGTCATCTGCAAGTGATTGGAGCGGGAAACGAGACTCGAACTCGCGACCCCGACCTTGGCAAGGTCGTGCTCTACCAACTGAGCTATTCCCGCATCGGAATATCACTTACATATTTTTGGAGCCAGCAACGAGAATCGCGCTCGCTACCCCAACCTTGGCAAGCACTCAACATGCTCTACCAACGCAGTGACTCCGGCACTGCATATTGGAGCGGGAAACGAGACTCGAACTCGCGACCCCGACCTTGGCAAGGTCGTGCTCTACCAACTGAGCTATTCCCGCAACATGGATTGTTTTGAGGCTGTGCTGATGATTGGAGCGGGAAACGAGACTCGAACTCGCGACCCCGACCTTGGCAAGGTCGTGCTCTACCAACTGAGCTATTCCCGCATAGGAACGTCATCAGCAAACATTTTGGAGCGGGAAACGAGACTCGAACTCGCGACCCCGACCTTGGCAAGGTCGTGCTCTACCAACTGAGCTATTCCCGCAAAACCTGAAAACAGACCGTACAGTATTTGGTTGCTTGCGCTACTGTACGGGAGCCGAATTATAAGAGCAGACATTCCAATTGCAAGGGCTTTTTTGTCTGGTTGCAGCCGTTCGCTCAAAAGCTGGCCGAACTGCTGATTTTAGCAACCGAACGACGGCAAACCCTTGCCAGCCACTCAGATTTTGAAGACGTGGGCGCGGTAGAACTGCAGTTCGGCGATGGATTCGCGGATGTCGTCCAGCGCCTGGTGAGAGCCGCTCTTCTTGAATTGATCCAGCAGTTCAGGCTGCCAGCGACGGACCAGCTCCTTGATGGTGCTGACGTCCACGTTGCGGTAATGGAAGAAGGCTTCCAGATCGCTCATGTGCTTGACCATGAAGCGGCGATCCTGGCCGATGCTGTTGCCGCACAGGGGGCTGGTGCGCTCCGGCACCCACTGGCGAATGAAGGCGAGGGTCTCGGCAACGGCCTTGGCCTCGTCGTACTCACTCGCCTTGACCCGGGCCACCAGCCCGCTCTTGGTGTGGGTGTTGACGTTCCAGTCATCCATCTTGCCCAGCTCTTGCTCGCTCTGGTGGATGGCGATGACCGGCCCTTCGGCCAGCACGTTCAGGTCCTTGTCGGTGACGATGGTGGCGATCTCCAGTACCACGTTCTCTTCGGGGTCCAGACCCGTCATCTCCATGTCGATCCATACCAGGTTCTGCGCGCTGACTGTCATGATTGCTCTCTCTATTGGGAGGAATGGCGGAATTTTGCCAATTTGCATGTATCATACTGGCTTTGAATCTGTTCATAAACTGGCAAACCCCGTGGCAAAGAAAGCAAAACTCAATCTGGGTCAACAAAGGCGCGTCCAGGCCAACCGCGAGCGGCGGCTGCAAAAAGAGCACACCACAGTGGTAGATGACACCCTGTTCGGCCCCGCCATCGAAGGGGTGGTGATCAGCCGTTTCGGCCAGCACGCGGATGTCGAGGCGAGCGATGGTGCCATCCACCGCAGCAACCTGCGGCGCAGCAGCATCAGCAGCCTGGTGTGCGGCGACAAGGTGGTGTGGCGCCCCGGCCTCAATGCCGCGACTGCCGGCGTCATCGAGGCGGTGCATCCGCGCCACTCGGTGCTGACCCGGCCGGACTTCTACGACGGGGTCAAACCCATCGCCGCCAACATCGACCAGATCATCATCGTCTCGGCGGTGATGCCCGAGTTCTCCACCAACATCGTCGACCGCTACCTGGTGGCGGCAGAAGATGTGGAGATAGCGCCCCTCATCGTGCTGAACAAGGTCGACATGCTCGATGACGCGGCCCGCGCCCGTATCGAGCACCAGCTCGAGACCTACCGCAAGCTCGGTTACGAGGTGCTGCTGGTGAGCTGCGAGAGCGGTGAGGGCATCGACGCCCTCAAGGCGGCGCTCACCGACAAGATCAGCATCTTCGTGGGCCAGTCCGGGGTGGGCAAGTCGTCCCTCACCAACGCCCTGATGCCGGGGCTGGACGTGCTCACCGGCGAGATCTCCGAGAACTCGGGGCTCGGCCAGCACACCACCACCACGGCGCGGCTCTACCACTTCCCGAGCGGCGGCGATCTCATCGACTCCCCCGGGATCCGCGAGTTCGCCCTCTGGCACCTGGAAGCCGACCGCATCACCTGGTGCTTCGTCGAGTTTCGCGACTACCTGGGTGGCTGCAAGTTCCGCGACTGCACCCACAAGGATGATCCCGGCTGCGCCCTGCGCGCCGCGGTCGAAGCGGGCGCCATCAGCGCCGATCGCTTCCACAACTACCACCGCATCCTGGAAACCATGCAGGAAGCCCGCCACGGTCGCCAACAGGCGCGGCTGTGACCCGTTCAACTCATTCCCAGATGAAGATCATGAGCATCACTGACAACCTGAAAATTGCCGGTCAATACTGCCTGCCCAAACACGCCCTCTCCCGCCTGGTGGGCAAACTTGCCGCCGCCGAAGCGGGCAACCTCACCACCAGGGTGATCGAGGCCTTTATCAAGCAGTACCAGGTCGACATGAGCGAGGCGCTGCACGAGAGCCCGGCCCACTACAAGAGCTTCAACGAATTCTTCACCCGCGAGCTCAAACCCGGCATCCGCCCCGTGGTGGAAGACGCCATGACCCTGGCCCTGCCGGTGGATGGCACCGTCAGCCAGCTCGGGCCCATCAGCCAAGGTCGCATCATTCAGGCCAAGGGCCACGA
This sequence comes from Aeromonas sp. QDB25, assembly GCF_027707725.1. NCBI lineage: Bacteria > Pseudomonadati > Pseudomonadota > Gammaproteobacteria > Aeromonadales > Aeromonadaceae > Aeromonas > Aeromonas sp. QDB25. The sequence goes on from NZ_JAPCIZ010000049.1 coordinate 9,338, forward strand.
CTACAGCGCCCGCGAGCTGCTGGGGGGCTATGAGGATCTGGTGGCCCCGTTCAAGGATGGCGACTTCGCTACCATCTATCTGGCACCCAAGGATTACCACCGCATCCACATGCCGCTGGACGGCGTGCTGGAGAACATGGTGTTCGTGCCGGGGGATCTCTTCTCCGTCAACCCCCTCACCGCCGAGAACGTGCCCAACCTGTTTGCCCGCAACGAGCGGGTGGTGGCCACCTTCCGTACCCCCCACGGCCCCATGGCCCTGGTGCTGGTCGGTGCCACTATCGTCGCGAGCATCGAAACCATCTGGGCCGGCAACATAGCGCCGACCAAAGAGAAGAAGGTGGTGCGCTGGGACTACACCGGCGATGAAGCCATCACTCTGCAAAAGGGGGCCGAGATGGGCCTGTTCAAGCTGGGCAGCACAGTCGTCTGCCTGTTTGGCCCGGGCATGCTGGCCGGTTTCGAGCCGCACCTGGCCAACGGGGTCACCACCCGCATGGGTCAGCCCTTTGCCACCCTGGCGGCGCAGGTATGAGCGATCAACCCACTTCCCAGAAGAACAACCCGCTGCACGGGCTGACCCTAGAGGCCATCGTCACCGCCCTGGTCGCGCACTATGGCTGGGAAGCGCTGGGGCAGCAGATCAATATCCGCTGCTTCACCGATAATCCCAGCATCAAGTCCAGCCTGAAGTTCTTGCGCAAGACCCCCTGGGCCAGAGAGAAGGTCGAAAGCCTCTATCTGTACGTCCAGCGCAAGCAGGCCAAAGAGAAGGAGTGACGCCATGGCGTTCAAGATTACCTACACCTACAAGAAGCAGGCCAGGGAGATTGGCTATGCCAACGACAAGTTCAACAGCATCTATGATGCCGTTGCCGCCGCCGAGGGGATCGATCTGACCCGCTTCCACGCCATGGAAGAGCAGTTGGCCCAGGTGTGCCGCCGCGACAAGAAGAGCGTGAAGGATTACCGGGAGAACTACTTCAAGGAACTGGGCTTCTCCAACATCGTCATTGAACGGGACGCCAAGGAGTAACCATGCGCACCCTGACCCTGATGGCGGCCACCCTGCTGCTGGCCGCCTGCAACACGACACCGAAGGAGCCCCTGGTCGGCGCGGATCGCGACGAACATGGCTGCATCGGCAGCGCGGGCTATCAATGGTCGGCGCTGGCAGGCCAGTGCGTGCGTCTGTTCGAGCAGGGCATTCGCCTCAACCCGACCGATGCCGGTCAGACCGTCAGCGCTTTCGTGCTGTTCAATGCCGATCAGAGTCAGGCCGAGCTGACCCTGCCAGAGGGCGAGCCGATCCGGCTGATCCGCCAGGGCGAAGAGGGCAACTGGTCCTGGCAGGGCGGCGGCTATCAGCTCTTCCCCTGGAAGGGGTATGTGCTCAAGTCCGGCGACCATGTGCTCTATCACGGCGATCTGACCCCCTGATCCTCGTCATCCCTCCCCTCACGCCCTGATGGGCGCAGAGCAGGCATAAAAAAACCCCGTTGCACGCAACGGGGTTTTTCATGATACCCGGCAGGATCAGTTGCCGAGGGTGGAGAACAGGCTCTGTTCCAGGCTGCCGCGGGAGACGCACACCGGGGTGATGGAGGGAGCCAGTACTCGCTCGCCGGAGGACTCGACGAAGTAGAGCTGGGTATTGCCCTTGACATTCACGGTGGCGACGCTGTTGTTGCCGCTCTGGGTGATGATCAGGTTGATCTGCAGGTTGGGGTTGCCCAGCGCCACCTTGGACCCCATGGTGCCGCAATCCAGCCACTCCAGACCATCGGCCGAGTTTTCCACGTTGGCGGTCATCAGACCGGCACCACGCTGGCTGTTCTCGATGTTCAGACCGTGATCGCCGAACCACTTCTCGGCACGGGCCCACACCAGATCCACCGGGATCGCCATCTCCTGGGTGTTGTTGGTTGCCTTGGCAACCGGCGGGGTATAGCGATACTGCTCGCCGCCGTTGTTGTCGCTCGCACAACCCACCATCAACAGGGCCAGGGCGCCCCCCATTATCTTCTTCATGCTGCTTCTCTCATCCATAAGGCCATAGGCCGACCGGCGGCTATTATGGCGATCGCGACACAGGCTGTCAGCAGGGATCCGCACAAATGGCGTACTCTTAACCCAGGCTTTACAAAACCCACCTGTTATCATAGATTTGCTCGAAGTCTCCCCCGTGAGTGCTCTCGTGACTTCTTCGCTCTCCCTGGCGCTGCTGCAGCAGATCATCGACCAGTTACCCATGAATATCTTCTGCCGGGACAAGCACGGACGGTACCTGTTTGCCAACAAGGCATTCGCCAGGGAAGCCGGCCTGCAAGACCCGAGCGAACTCATTGGCAAGAGCGATGCCGAGATGCCCTGGGGGGATGTATTCCGGGAGGAAGATGACCGCCTGCTGGCCGACGGCAAACCCCTGCTGCACCAGCAGCTCCATTGCCACAGCGGCGAAGGCGCCAGCTGGATGGAGATCAACAAGGTTCCCCTGTATGACGAGCACGGCGACCCCATCGCCCTGTTTGCCATGGTCAGCGCCATCGATCAGCGCAAGGAGCTGGAGCAAACCTTCCGCCAGCAGCAGTTGCTGCAACGCCGCCTGCTGGATGCCATTCCCGACCTCATCCGTCTCGAGGATCATCAGGGCGTGCTCATCGACTGCAACCAGGCCTTTCTCGACTTCATGGGGCTGGTGGCAAGCGAGGCTCTGGGTCGGCGCGTCCCGCCCCGGCTGCCCGTCGAACAAACCCTGGGTCAGGGGGAGTATTGCGTGGTGGATGCCCAGGGCAGAGGCCGCCATCTGGAGGTCACCCGGGTCGAGGTGCCGGATGACGAGGGCAACTCCCTCGGCATCCTTACCCTTAGCCGCGACATCACCGGGCTGCGCACCACCCAGGCCCAGTTGCAGCAAGAGCAGCACTACGACAGCCTGACCGGCCTGCTCAAGCTCTCCCACTTCCTGCAGACCAGCCGTCATCTGGGGGCCCGCAAGGCCAGCCTGCTGCTGGTGGATCTGCAACATTTTCGCGAGATCAACGATCGCTTCGGCATACGGGTCGCCGACCGCCTGCTGAGCCAGGTGGCCCGCCGCCTGCAACGACTGGCGCCGCCCCAGTCCCTGCTCTGTCGGGTCGCGGCGGATGACTTCGCCCTGCTGCTGCCCGAGCTCCCCCTCTCTCTGGATGCGTGGAGCCGCAACCTGCAGCAGGAGCTGATGACGCCCTATCAGGTCGAGGAGCACAGGATCCAGATCCCGGTGTTCCTCGGCATCGCCCATGGCAAGGCCAAGGATGCCGAGCGTCTGCTGAGCCACGCCGAGGCCGCCCTGGCCCAGGGCAAGCGCCAGCAGCAGCACTGTACCCTGTTCGACCCCGCACTCGATGCCAAGCTCAAACGCCGCCAGCTCATCGCCGCCCAGTTGCCACTCGCCATCAAGTCCGCCGAGCTGACCGCCGTCTACCAGCCCATCATCTGTACCCACAGCAACCGGCTGCACGGGGCAGAGCTGCTCTGCCGCTGGCCCCATCCCGAATTCGGCATGGTCTCCCCCGACGAGTTCATCCCGCTGGCGGAGGAGCTGGGGCTCATCGGCCAGCTCGGCCAGCTGATGCTGGAGCTCGGCTGTGCCCAGCTTGCCCGCTGGCAGGTGGCGGCCCCGGACCTGGTGCTCTCCATCAACCTCTCGCCCCTGCAGTTCCGCGATCCCGAGCTCTGCCCTCAGATCTTCGACTGCATCGCGCGCCACGGGCTCGCCCCCTGGCAACTGGAGCTGGAGATCACCGAAGGGGTGCTGATGGAGAATGCCGACGAGATTGAGAGCAACCTGGCCAGCCTCATCGAGGCGGGCTTCCAGCTCGCCATCGACGACTTCGGCACCGGCTACTGCTCCCTCGCCTACCTTCCCAGGCTGCAGGTGGCGACCCTCAAGCTCGACAAGAGCTTCACCCAGGGGCTGGCCACCAACCAGGCCACCACCGCCATCGTGCGTTCCGTCATCGGGTTGGGCCATGAACTTGGCATCAAGATCACCGCCGAAGGGGTGGAGACGCCGGAGCAGCAGGCCTGGCTGGTGCAGGTCGGTTGCGATCGGCTGCAAGGCTATCTGTTCAGCCGCCCCCTCCCACCGGCCGACTTTGCCCGCAGCTATCAGCTGCCGGAGCAGTAAGCCAGCAACAACAAGGCCACCCGAGGGTGGCCTTGTTGTTTTTGCAAAGCGTGCATGATCTGGCGCACTTACTCCTGGAAATAGGTGCCCCAGCCGTCGTAGTCCACCCCGTATTTCTCGAGGATGGGCAGCATCTTCTCGATGTCGGCGACGATGGTGTCGATGTCCAGCTTGCACTCCACCATGGCGTCGAAACAGAAGATGGTGGCGCCGTCGTCCAGCTCCATCTCCTCGGCGTCGGTCACTTCGAAACCGGCCTTGAACAGATCGACCGCCGCCTTCTCCAGCAGATCGAACTTCTGGCAGGCAAAGTGGTGCTCAATCTCGTAATCCAGATCCGGGTTGCTGCCATCGGCCAGCAGCTCGTTGACGATGGCGGCGGTCTCTTCGCGCCACTCTTGCATATTGGTATTCATATAAACCCCAGGCGGTGTTGGATGGATGTCACCCCTGCCAGCCGCGTCGGCCCGGACCATGGCCAGGGGATGAGTGCGGCAAAGCATACCCGCAGAGCGCGGCAGGCTCAATCGATGGGCCAAGATAACTGGCGCCTCTCCCGGCTTGGCGCCAGCGGGCAGCCCTCGGCACGTCAGGCAGCCCGCCATCCTTCATGATGTTCTGCTGGCCGCCGGCCCGCCCTGCCCCACAGGCGCCCCTCTTTTCATGGTTAAAACCGGGAAACCGGTCCAATCACGGGAAGATTGCTCGGATATCGAGCGAACGGTACATCAATCTGCGGCCTGTGGTTGACACCTCAGTCCAGAAAGGGTTTAATGCGCGCCGTTGCCCAGATAGCTCAGTCGGTAGAGCAGGGGATTGAAAATCCCCGTGTCGGCGGTTCGATTCCGTCTCTGGGCACCAACTATTCCTCCTTAGTTCAGTCGGTAGAACGGCGGACTGTTAATCCGTATGTCACTGGTTCAAGTCCAGTAGGAGGAGCCAAATTCGAAAGGCCCGCTCAGATGAGCGGGCCTTTTTGCATCTGTCATTTACTCACATGCCGGGGCTAGTAGTGGTTTTCGTCCCCATGCCATACGTGTCCGGCCGAGCAGGCCCGGGCGACTTCGTGGCAGGGGTCGTCCGCATGGCGGCGGAAGAAGTGCTGATCCTGTTGCAGCAGGAGCGAACTCATCGAGTGGCTCATGCCAGCCAGTGCCTCGCCGGCGGTCAATCCTGCAACCCGGTGATCTGTGGCCAAATGAGCCAGGACTTTTTCACGACTGTTCATGATCGCCTCCCTGTGTGGATCCGGTCGTAAATTGACCATAGCAGCCGTACTCTGCATACCGCAAACCCGCGTCAGCAAAGGGCTACAGGCAGGTCCCGACCTTCTGCTCCGGCATGAAAAAACCCGCTCATGACAAGCGGGTCTGTTTCACTCAGCTAACCGCCGTTGCAGGCCGCCAGCAACAGAGTGGCACCACAGGTGGCGCTGAACACCAGCAAACCCACCTGCAGCACCCCCTCCGGATCCCTCTGTGTGCGTCTCTTGCGAACACGTATCCATCTCGGCTTCATCGAGCCAACTCCATCCAGTTTCCTGCACCCGGGGTGCTGACCTATCCCTGCCCGTCCCGGCAGGCGGCTCATCTTTGTCCAGTTGCAGCCCGCCGTCAACTGCGGCGAAACCACACCTTGTAGGGCACCGACCTCAGACTCCATCTCTGTTAACAATCTGGAAAACCGGCGTGACCCGCCCCTGCGCCAGGGCTATGATGAGGCCGACGATTTTCCTACCCTCAGGGAGACCCCAGATGAGCAGCCCCTTGCACTATGTGCTGGATGGCATCCATTGCGAGCCACACTTTTTTACCGTGCCCCTCGACCACCAGCATCCCGACGAGGAGGCGACCCTCACCCTGTTTGGCCGCACCCTCTGCCGCAAGGACAAGCTGGATGATGACCTGCCCTGGCTGCTCTATTTGCAGGGGGGCCCGGGCTTTGGCGCTCCTCGCCCGACCGCCGATGGCGGCTGGATCAAGCGGGCCCTGCAGGAGTTTCGGGTGCTGCTGCTCGATCAGCGCGGCACCGGCCACTCCACCCCCATCAGTGCTGACGCCCTGGCGGGGATGACCCCATATGAGCAGGCGGATTACCTCGGCCATTTTCGCGCCGACAACATAGTGCGCGACGCTGAATGCATTCGCGAGGTGCTGAGCCCGGGGCGCCCCTGGAGCCTGCTCGGCCAGAGTTTCGGCGGCTTTTGCAGCCTCACCTACCTCTCGTTGTTCCCGCGGTGTCTGCACGAGGTCTACCTCACCGGCGGGGTGGCACCCATCGGGCGCAGTGCGGATGAGGTCTACCGCGCCACCTACCAGCGGGTGGCGGACAAGAACCGCGCCTTCTTCACCCGCTTCCCCCATGCCCAGGCCCTGGTCAACCGGCTGGCCAACCACCTGCACCACCACGACGTGCGCCTGCCCAACGGCCAGCGCCTGACGGTGGAGCAGTTGCAGCAGCAGGGGCTGGATCTTGGGGCCAGCGGCGCCTTCGAGGCACTTTACTACCTGCTGGAAGACGCCTTCATCGGCGAACGCCTCAACCCCGCCTTCCTCTATCAGGTGCAGGCCATGCAGCCGTTCAACACCAACCCGGTGTTCGCCATCCTGCACGAGCTCATCTATTGCGAAGGGAGTGCTAGCAACTGGGCGGCCGAGCGGGTGAGAAGGGAGTTTCCTGCCCTGGCCTGGGCGCCCGGCAAAGATTTCGCCTTCACCGGCGAGATGATCTTCCCCTGGATGTTCGAGCAGTTCCGCGAGCTCATTCCCCTGAAGGAGGCCGCCCACCTGCTGGCCCAGAAAGCGGACTGGGGCCCCCTCTACGATCCGGCGCAGCTGGCCCGCAACACTGTGCCGGTGGCCTGCGCCGTCTATGCCGAGGACATGTACGTGGAGTTTGACTACAGCCGCGACACCCTGAAGGGGCTTGGCAACAGCCGCGCCTGGATCACCAACGAGTACGAACACAACGGCCTGCGGGTCGATGGCGAGCGGATCCTGGATCGGCTCATCCGCATGAACCGGGATCGCTGATCCCGCCGGGCGCACGCCCGCAGCAAGACAACAAGTTCGAGGGCGGCCCATGAGCCGCCCCGCCCCTCTGGAAGCAGCACAAAATAATAAGGACACCCATTGGATCATCCGGAAATCTCGGCCGGCTGGCTGAGTCGCCTCTTCTATCGCTGGACCGGCCCGCTGCTGCGCAAGGGGCTGACCCAGCCCCAGGTCAGTCTCGACGATCTCTATCCCCTGCTGCCGGAAGACAGGCGCGACGGCCGCGCCGACGCCTTCCTCGCGCTCACCGCCCGCCAGCCAGTGCGCCCCTGGCCCTTGACCGCCTTTATCTGGCGCCATTACAAGGGACGGATTGGCCTGCTCACCCTGCTGCAACTGCTCGGCATGCTCGCCACCCTGACCAGCCCCTGGCTGCTCAACCACAGCATGACCCAGCTCGGCACCGATGCCACCACCGGCCACAAGCTGCTGCTGGCCCTGGCCCTGTTCGCCTCCGTGCTCGCCGCCGGCATGCTGGCGGAGCACTCCCTGCAACTGGCCCTCAAGATGCACGTGCCCATCCGCCGTCTGCTGGCCGAATCCCTGCTCGCCAAGGTGATGAAGCAGGGTGGCAAGAGCTTCGACGACAGGGCCGGCGGCCGGGTTCAGAACCTCATCAACCGGGACGTGTGGGACATCACTTGGATCCTGGCTGACCCCGCCATGCCGGTCACCATGGCGCTGCAACTCATCGGCACCATCGCCCTGCTGGTGTGGCAGGTGGGCAGTGCCGGTCTGGTGGGCTTCGCGGTGCTGGCCCTGCTGCTGCTCATCTCCACCCGGGTGGTACGGGGCATGAACCAGCAGGAGCAGCAGCTCAAGCGTCAACAGGACGAGCGCAACGGCATCCTGGCGGAATACATCAAGAAGCTGCGGCTGGTGCGCCAGAACGGGCTTGGCCCCTTCTTCACCCGGGCGGCCAACACCAAGCGCCAGCAGGAGTTGGGAGTGCTGGGCAGGGTGCTCAGGCTCGATGCTATCAACGAAGGGCTGATGCTGAGCACTCCCCTGCTGGTGACCCTGGCCACCTTCACCACCTACCTGGCGTCGGGCAACACCCTCACCCTGCCCCAGGTGTTCACCACCATCGCCCTGTTTACCGTGCTGCGCATTCCCATGATGCGACTGCCCTACCTCATCCGCACCCTGATCAACTTCAACACCGGCTTCAACCGGCTGTGCGAGTTCCTGAACAGCCCGGAGCAGCATCGGGATCTCACCGATCCCAGCTTGCCGGTGGGCAGCCTGCGGCTCGACAACGTCACCGCCCTGCACCAGCAAAAACCGGTGCTCGAGGGAGCCAACCTCGCCATCGCACCGGGGGAGCTCGTGGGGATCACCGGGGCCACCGGGGCGGGCAAGAGCTGCCTGCTGCATCTGGTTGCCGGCTTTGACAGCGAGTTTGCCGGCAGCATCCGTCGCCACGGCCGGGTTGCCCATCTGGGCCATAAACCCTGGCTGATGAACGACACCATCCGCAACAACATCCTGTTCGGCCAGCCCTGGCACGCCGAGCGCTATCGTTGGGTGCTCGGCGCCTGCGCCCTCACGGCCGATCTCGCGCTGCTCAGCCACGGGGATCAAACCCTGGTGGGGGAGCTCGGCACCCGCCTCTCCGGCGGCCAGCAGCAGCGGGTCGCCCTGGCTCGCGCCCTCTACGCCCGGGCCGATATCCTGCTGCTGGACAACCCCTTGTCTGCGCTCGACCCCATGGTCGCGGCCCAGGTACTGGAGCAGGGGCTCGCCTTCAAGCCGGGGCCAACCCGGCTCCTGGTGAGCCACGACCCGGATGTGCTGGCCAGGTGCGATCGGGTGATCCGCATCGAGCAGGAGCGCCTGGTGGAGCTCGATGCCCACCAGTTGGCGGATCTTGTCCAGCATCCCCAGACCGCCCCGCCGGTGCCCCCTCAGGAGGCGGAGCAGTTCAGCGAGGAGAAAGTGGTGGAGGGCAAGGTGGACTGGGGGCTGTTTGGCTTCATGTGGCAGCGCCTCGCCGCCCCCGGTGCCATCCTGCTCGTCCTGCTGCTCACCCTGGGCCAGGAAGGGCTGCGCATCGCCTCGGATCTCTGGCTCGGCGGCAAGGCCGAGGTGAGCGACGTCACGACCCTGCTCGGCATCTATGTGCTGCTGGGGGCGGGCTCCCTCGCCTGCATCATGGCGGTGCGGGTCATCAACTACAAACTCGGCCTCAAGCTGGCCTGGACCCTGTTTGACGGCATGCTGGGGCGCATCAGCCGCGCCCCCATGGCCTTCTTCGACAAGGTGCCCCAGGGGCGCATCCTCAACCGCTTCGACCGGGATCTGGGGGAGGCGCAGGAGATGCTGCTCTCCATGCTGGTGGGACTGTTCGGCATGCTGATGTCCGTGGCCTTGCAGGTGGTGGTGATCGGCATCAATATTCCCCTGCTGCTGCTCATCGCCCCCCTGGTGGGATGGGCGCTCTATGTGTTGCAGCGCCGCTACCGGGCGGTGCAACTCAAGCTGCGGCGCCAGTCCTCGGTGCTGCGCTCCCCGCTCTACATCAGCATCAGCGAGACCATCCGCGGCGCCCCCGCCCTACGCCTGGCCGGGGCCGAGCGTTTCGCGCTGGACCAGGTGCTGCACCACTATGACAACAACCTGCGCAGCTGGTACACCACCACCTCCATCAACCGCTGGCTCGGCATGCACCAGACCCTGCTCTCCGCCGCCCTGGTGGGGGCCGTGGCACTCATGGTGGCCTTTGGCAACAGCCCGCTGCTGGGGGCGGTTGCCATCACCTATGCCTTTACCGCTTCCGCCATGCTCAACTCCCTCATCCGCACCTTTGCCGAAGTGGAACAGGTGATGAACGCGGTGGAACGGGTGCGCGAATACAGCGAAATAGAGAGCGAACGCCAGGAGGGAGAGGCCCTCGCCACCCCTCACCCCGCAGTGCGCTTCGACAACCTGGGGCTGCGCTACCCCCAGACCAGCCAGTGGGCACTGCACAAGGTGAACTTCGAGCTGGCCCCCGGTGAAAAGGTGGGTGTGTGCGGGCGTACCGGGGCAGGCAAAAGCTCCCTGCTGGGGGTATTGCAGGCCATGTATCCCGCCTCCCAGGGGGAGATCTTCTACGGCAATCAGCCACTGTCACGACTTGCACCGGAGGCGGTGCGCGATCTCTACGACACCGTCTCCCAGATCCCGCTCACCTTCTTTGGCTCCTTGCGGGCCAATCTGACGCCCCTGACCGAGCATGAGGACGCCATGCTTGAGCAGGCGCTTGCCCGGGTGGGACTGGCCGAGCGCTGCGCCGGGCGGCTGGACGAGGATCTCGACAGGCTGCAACTCTCCGCTGGCGAGACCCAGTTGCTGGTGATCGCCCGCATCCTGCTGTCGCGCCGACCGCTCATCGTGCTGGACGAGGCCACCTCGGACCTCGATCACGGCGGCATGCGCAAGATGGCGGAGCTGCTCTACCGCTACCGGCCGGAGGCCAGCTATCTGGTGATCGCCCACCACCTGGAGCCGCTCTTGTCGGTGGACAAGGTGGTGGTGATGGAGGCCGGCACCGTGGTGGAGCAGGGGTCGCCGGTGAGCCTGCTGGCCAACTCCCACTCCCGCTTCCACCAGCTGTTTGCCGGCCAGGTCAACCGTCAGGTGCCCCAGACGGCATGAGCACCAAAAATAACAAGGGCTGCCCCCGGGCAGCCCTTGTTGCTTGAGGAGAGCCTCAACGCTCCATGATCTGGGTGATGTCGTCCTTGTTGATATGCACTTCCCTCCCCTCTTCATCGTAATAGCGATACATGCCTGTGGTCTCGTCCAACCTGGGTTTGCTGTCGGTGGCAATCATCTTGCCATCCTTGGTGCTCATGATGTATTGGGAGCTGCACCCCGCCAATCCCAACAGACAAATCAGCATCATCACAGCTTTCATCACTCTCCCCTTCTTCACGCTCACCCTGGCGGTGATAGATGAAGCCTAGCTCAACCAGATGGCCCGTTTACCTTGATTGCAGCAACAGGATTCACAGAAAGAATCCACCTGCTATAGCCATTGAAAATGATCTATCAAGAAAAGAAAGACCGGACATCTGTCCGGCCTGCTCTGGATTATTAGTTACTTGCCCGGCTTGCGCTCGCCGGTGACGGTGGGGTTGGCCGGATCCATGCTCCACTCGAACCAGCCGCCATCGTAGACGCTGATCCGCTTCCAGTCCATCAACCAGGCGTAGAAGAACGCCTCGGAGGCGCGCCAGCCGGTGCCGCAGTAGAAAGCGGCCTGCTGGGTCGGCTCGATATTCCACTCATCCCACATGGCGAGGATCTCGCGGGCGGGCTTCATGGTGCCGTCCGGGTTGTGGAAGTCGCTCATGCTGTTGGCATCCACCCCGCCATGACCCCATCTGGCCCCGGGAATGTCCCCCTTGGGCTTGATGTAGCTGTAGCCCGAGGTATTGCCCACGAACTCGTCCCAGGTGCGCACGCTGACCAGGGCGCCGTCCGGCTGCTTGAGCAGGGCCTTGGCCTGGTCAAGGGTGGTGTAGTACTCGGGACGGGCCGGGATGACCACGCCAAACTCCTTGGCCGGGGTGAACTTGTTGGCCAGGCCGGTCTCGGTGCGCAGATGCTGCACAAACCAGGCCTCCAGCCCGCCATCCAGCAGCCGCACATCCTCGACCCCCGCATACATCATCAGATGGGCCGCACGGGCCGCCGCCATGGTGTTGCGGCCATAGAGGATGACGGTGGTGTCATGACGGATGCCGTTCTCCAGCAGCAGCGCCTTGAGCGCCTCGTCAGAGACCTTGTTCCACAGCGGCTCCCCTTCCAGCCGGTTGGTGTCGATGTAGCCGGCTCCCGGAATGTGGCTCAGCAGATAGGCCTTGGGGGATCCCCAGTCCACCTCGAACACCTTCCACTCCCCCTTGGGGGCGGCGATGACCGGTTTGCCTGCCTGCAAGTCCGCCAACCAGAGCGGATGGACCAGCTGCTGCCAGCGTGCCAGATGCTCCCGGGGCGCCTCTTTCCATCCCTGCAGCTCGAACAGCTGCTTGATGCCCTGCTGGCGCAGCAGACGGGCCACCTCGGCCACCTCGCGAGGGGTGCCATAGAGGGCGACGGGTTTGTCGGCCTTCAGCCCCTTGCTCGCAAGCGCCACAGGCCACTCCTCGTCACTGTATTTCCACTCTGCGGAGAGCAGCTCGGCACCGGCCACATGGCCCCCCTGCTTCTCCCCGTCCATGGGCCAGCCCTGATAGAAATAGCTCGGGCGGGTATCCAGGATCACCGCCTCCTTCCCCTTGGCATCCGCCAGGGAGAGCGGGGGCAGCTCGGCGGCCAGCGCGGGCCAGGCACACCAGAGCAGCAAGGCGGTCAGGCAGCTTCGCCACAGTCCAGTCATTCGTTTCATGATGTCGTCTCGATGCATAGTGAAGAGAGTTAAAAAATGGAGCGGCCCAGGCGCTCGGCCAGCAGCTCCAGCGCCGCCGTCCCGGCCAGGGAGTTGCCCGCCTTGTTGAGCTCGGGTGACCAGACGCAGATGGAAAGCTCTCCCGGGATCAGCGCCATGATGCCGCCCCCCACCCCGGATTTCCCCGGCATGCCGACCCGGTAGGCGAAGTCGCCCGCCTCGTCATAGAGGCCGCAGGTCGCGAGCAGGGCATTGACCTGCTTGGTGGTCCGGGCCGGCAGCAGGGGCGTGCTCTCGCCAAGAGGGACACCCCGGTTGGCCAGATAGACGAAGGCTCGTGCCAGATCGACGCAGCTCATGCGGATGGCGCAGGCATTGAAGTAGCTCTGCAATACCTTGTCCACCTCGTTCTCGAAGTTGCCATAGGCCTTCATCAGATAGGCGATGGCGGCATTGCGGGCGGAGTGCTGGTACTCGGAGCGCGCCACCACCTGATCCGCCATGATGGCCGGGTTGCCGCACAGGCGGCGCACCAGCTCCAGAGTGCGTTGGCGAGGAGCGGTGAGCCGGGTTTCCAGCAGATCGCTCACCACCAGGGCACCGGCGTTGATGAAGGGGTTGCGGGGAATACCCTGCTCGAACTCCAGCTGGACGAGGGAGTTGAACGGCTGGCCGGAGGGCTCCTTGCCCACCCTGGCCCAGATCTCCTCCTCCTGATAGAGGGTCAAGGCCAGCGTGAGGCTCAGGGCCTTGGAGATACTCTGGATGGAGAAAGGCTCGAAAGCGTCACCTGCGGTGAACAATTCCCCTTCAACGGTACAGACCGCGATCCCCAGCCGGTCGGCAGGCACCTGGGCCAGGGCGGGAATGTAATCGGCCACCTTCCCCTGCCCGAGCTGCGGACGCACCTCTTCCAGGATGCCGGCCAGTAATTCGGATGACAACACCATTGGTTATTCCATGACGTGAAACGAGGCGGGGCCAGCCCACCGACAAAAATCCCGCCGGCGGCGGGATTTTCTATCTGCCCGGGAGGCAGTCAGATATCAGGCCGGCTCGCCGTACCAGAGATCGAACAGCTCGGTGACCACCACGGCCTCCAGCCCTTTGCCTTGCAGCCAGGTCTGAACGGCGGAACGGTCTTCGTCGGTGCACTTGCCGAGCTGCTGGGTGCAGATCATCCCTTCCCAGGCCAGGTGACCCGAGCCGGCGAAGGCCAGCTTGCGAGGCTCGATCACCTCGTCGATCAGCGCATCGACCACGGCATCAATGGTCTCTTCGGCGGTGCCGACCGGGAAGTTGAAACTGATGTCGAACCCCATTTCCTGGAATTCATCGACGCGCAGTTTCTTGCGCAGACGGCGGCTACGGTTGGCCATGATAGCTCCTTAGTTGATACGTTGACTCAGTCGACTCGTTTGAAAATCAGATCCCAGACACCGTGGCCCAGACGATGGCCACGCTGCTCGAATTTGGTCAGGGGGCGCCAGTCGGGACGGGGCACCCAGTTGCCGGTGGCGGAGGTGTTCTCGTACCCCTCGGCGGCACTCATCACCTCCAGCATGTGCTCGGCGTAGTTCTCCCAGTCGGTGGCCATGTGGAAGACGCCACCGATGGCAAGCTTCTGGCGGATATCCTGGGCAAAGGCAGGCTGCACGATGCGACGCTTGTGGTGGCGGCTCTTGTGCCAGGGGTCCGGGAAGAAGAGCTGCAGGCAGGAGAGAGAACCGTTCGGGATCATGTGCTCCAGCACTTCCACCGCATCGTGGCAGATGACGCGCAGGTTGGTGACGCCCGCCTCCTGGGCGGTGCCAAGGCAGGCGCCCACACCCGGAGAGTGCACCTCGATGCCGATGAAGTTCTTCTCGGGGGCGTTCTTGGCCATCTCCACCAGGGAGGCGCCCATGCCGAACCCGATCTCCAGCACCACGGGTGCCTCGCGGCCAAACAGGGCCACCATGTCGAGCGGCTCTGGTGCGAAATCGATGCCCATGACCGGCCAGAGCTCTTCCAGGGCCTTCTCCTGCCCTTTGGTCAGGCGGCCTTCGCGACGGACGAAGCTGCGGATCTTGCGCATGAACTTGCCGTCTTCGTTAAACACATCTTGGGTCACAGACATAGTAAATTGCTCGTTATTGCATCGCTCTGGAACAGAGCCGACATAAATGGATCGCTCGTTATTGCATCAGTTCGCAAAAACAGGGGAGCGAATTATCCCAAGATAGGCACAAGGCGCAAGTGTTTCCCACAACAAATCCCCCGGGACTGCCCACATCCACCGGCAAGGTTGACAAATGCCACCCCCTTCACAGAATCTGCCGGACGTCGGGTTCATCCTGACGCGGAAAAATAAAACCATATACAACAAAGGATTGCAGTATGAAGAAAACCCTGTTGGCCCTCGTCCTGCCTGCCCTGCTGGCCGGTTGCAACCCCTCTGACAACGACTCCCAACCCCCTGCCCCCGCGGCTCAAGCCCATGAATTTCTGGTGCAACTGAGCTCTGGCGCAGAAGGGATAGGCGCTCGTCCCACAGGCACCGAGGCCGAAACCCGCGCCGCCGCCTGGATCCAGGATCACCTGGCCGGTTGGGGCTACGAGGTGCAGAACCAGCCATTCACCTACACCCGGGGCGGCACCGAACGCACCTCCCAGAACATCGTCGCCGAGCTCAAGGGTCAGAGCGACAAGGTGATCCTCATCGGTGCCCACTATGACAGCACCGGCGAGAAGAAAGGATCCGAAGGCGCCACCGACAACGGGGCCGGCGTCGCCGCCCTGCTGGCGGTTGCCGAGGCACTCAAGGGAGAGACCCTGCCCTACACGGTGCGCTTCGCCTTTTTCGGCGCCGAGGAGAACGGCCTCAACGGCTCCAAAGCCTATGCCGCCAGTCTCGACACCGATGCCGTCGCCAAGCTGCTGGCCATGGTGAACTACGACACCATCGCCGGGGGTGACATCGTCTATGTCCACTCGGCCCACTCCGACGTGGCCGAGTACAACTGCGCCGACCCAAGCCGCTACAGCTTCGATCCCAAGGTGCGCGATCGCCTGCTGGCCATCTCCCAGCAAACCGCCACCCCATTCGCCATCCACCCCAGCTACAGCGGCTATCCGGAAGGGGAGACCGGCAGCTGGTCCGATCATGCCCCCTTTGCCTGCCTGGGGGTGCCCATCGCCTACGTGGAGGCCACCAACTTCACCATCAACGGGGAAGATGGCTATGACGGCTACTCCCAGAGCACCAATCCGGCGCTGTGGGACTGCTACGACGACGCCACCAAGAGCGCCTGCGACCGGGACAGCGAGACCCAGTGGGGCAAGATCTGGCACACGGAGCATGATCGCCTCGACAAGATGGCCGAGCTCTTCCCGGGCCGGATCGAGCAGCAGCTCGGGGCCAATACCGACCTGATGATCCGCTTCCTCAAGGCGCCGGGGCTCTGACCCCCATCCCGCCCGATGCCCCCCTGACAGGGGTTTTTGCGCCCCTGACCGGGGTCGGGACGATAAAATTCGGGCAGGTGCCAAACCTGCCCTTTTTTATGGATTTTTGTGACAGCCATTGCCTCATTTCTGAAATCTGATACAAACGGATAACCTGGCGGTTGAATGGAGCGACCGCCACCTAGTCAGAGAGAACCCTATGCAGCCGTTTTTTGCCCAGCGCTTCGAGAAGGTCGAGCCTTCCTTTATCCGTGAAATCCTCAAAGTTGCCGCCAATCCGGAGATCATCTCCTTCGCCGGCGGCCTGCCCAACCCTCATCTGTTCCCGGTCAAGGCCATCGAGCAAGCGTGCCAGGACGTGCTGCGCGAGCAGGGAGCCGCCGCGCTGCAATATGCCACCACCGAGGGATTTGCCCCGCTGCGCCAGTTCATCGCCGATCGCTACCTGAGCCGCCACGGCATGGCCGTCAATCCTGACAACATCCTCATCACCAGCGGCTCCCAGCAGGCGCTGGATCTGCTGGGCAAGGTGCTGGTGAACGAGGGGCAGGATCTCATCATCGAAGAGCCGGGCTACCTTGGCGCCATCCAGGCGTTCTCCGTCTATCAACCGAACTTCAAGCCCATCACCCTGGGTGAAGAGGGGCTGGATCTGGCCGCGCTGGATGCGCTGCTGGAGCAGGGCTCCAGCGCCAGGCTGCTCTACGGCGTGCCCAACTTCCAGAACCCGAGTGGTGTATCCTACAGCCGCGCCAACCGGGAAGCCCTGGCCGAGCGCCTGGTGCGCCACGATCTGCTGATGGTGGAAGACGACCCCTACGGCGAGCTGCGCTTCGAGGGGGAACACCTCCCTCCCATCGCCAAGCTGGCCCCCCACAACACCGTGCTGCTCGGGTCCTTCTCCAAGACGGTGGTGCCCGCCTTCCGCCTGGGCTGGATGGTGGTGCCGGACTGGCTGCGCAAGAAGGTCACCATCGCCAAGCAGGCCACCGACCTGCACAGCAACGCCTTCAGCCAGCAGGTGCTGCACCGCTTCCTGACCGACAACTCCCTCGACGCTCACCTGGAGAAGATCAAGGAGGTCTATGGCCGCCAGCGTGCCGCCATGGAAGCCGCCCTGACGCGCCACTGCCCGCCCGGCGTCAGCTACACCCGTCCCGAAGGGGGCATGTTCCTCTGGCTGACCCTGCCGCCCAGCGTCAGTGCCATGGCCCTGTTCGACGAGGCCATCAAGGAGAAGGTTGCCTTCGTGCCCGGCGCTCCCTTCTATGTGCGCCCCGAAATCCAGAACACCCTGCGCCTGAGCTTCTCCTGTGTGGATGAGGCGACCACGGAAGAGGGTGTTCAGCGTCTGTGCCGCGCCCTGGCCCGCATGCTCTGAGCCATCCGGCCATAAAAAAACCAGCGACCCGGTCGCTGGTTTTTTTTGCCTCGCGCTTGCCCCTCAGCGCCCCTGTGCTGCCAGTTGGCTGACAAACTCCTTCATGGGCATGGGCCTGCCAAACAGGTAGCCCTGCAGGAAGGTCACCTCGCGGGCCTTCAGATAGTCGGCCTGCACCTGATTCTCCACCCCTTCCGCCACCAGTTGCAGACCGAGCCGGGTCGCCAGATCGATGACGTTCTCCACGATGTGGCTGGAGAGCGCGTCCGACCCAATCATGCCGACGAAGCTCTGATCGATCTTGAGGAAGTCGACCTGGAAGGTCTGCAGGTAGGTCAGGCTGGAGTGGCCGGTGCCGAAATCGTCGATGGCGATGAAGACCCCGAGGGCATGCAGCTCGGCAAAGAGCCGGTCCGTCGTCTCGTCCGCCACGATGAGCTCGCGCTCGGTCAGCTCCAGCACCAGCTTGATGGGATTCCCCTTGAAGGCGTTGATGAAATCCCGGCAATCTTCCACCAGGCTCAGATCCTTGCAGTGGCTGGCGCTGATGTTGAAGCCGAAGTGGAACCCTCGCGGCAGATGGTGCGCCTTGCCCGCAAACTGTTCGCGCACCTGCGCCATCAGCAGCCGGGTCATGGGCACGATGAGACCACTGTCCTCTGCCAGGGGAATGAAGCGATCCGGCGAGATCATCCCCTGACGGGGGTGTTGCCAGCGCATCAGCACCTCGCAACCGCTCCATTGGCCGTCCTCCCCGTTCACCACGGGTTGCAGATAGGGGATGAACTCCTGCTGGGACAGTGCCCGTTTCAGCTCCTGGGCCGGCGAAGTCGAACGTCCCATCAGCCAGAAGACCGCCACCCCGAGCAGCAGGCTCAGCAGAGGATAAATAATGACGCCCACCTTGGAGTAGTCCCAGATGTGGGCACGGTACTCATCCACCGACACCGTGGTCACTACCTTGAACGGGTACCTGGTCGAGACCTGTTCGAGATAGCCATTGCGATCCTTGGGGATCAGCTTGTCGGTGAGTTCGCTGTTTCGCAGCAGCATCTCGTTGCCGACCACCAGCCCCAGTGGGGAGTTGCGGCTCAGCATGTCCAGGATGTTGAGCAGGTAGTAGCCGTCGACCCCCACCAGCACGCTGAACTCGCCCACCTCTTCCCGGTAGGCGATGAGGGGGCGATTCGGGGTGACCGGGTTGCCCTTCATCAGGTCGAGCCTGCCCCCGACATAGTCATCCAGTTTGATGCCGCCATCGACCGGGCCATAGAGGGAAGAGCAGTAGATCCGATCCCCCCTGGCCAGGTTGACGCTGCGCACATCCGGCACCGTGGCCACCTGATCCCTGAGCCCCTGCACCACCTCGAGACAGGGCCTGCCCAGGCTGCCGGTGAGGGCCGACGCCGCCAACTGGGCATTGTCCAGAGTGCGGTCGAACATGACCCTGGCATGTTCCAGGCGCGCCACCGCATCCTGTTTCACGCCGGTGGCGGTCTGCCAGATGACGATGACGAGCCCAAGGAGCATGGGCAACAGACCGGCCAGCAAGGCACAGAGCAGCCGGACATAGAATTGACGCACCTTCAAACGTCGAAATGGCATAACGGCCCTCATGAACATGGCGAAAAAGCGCTCGAGTTTACCCGCTGGCGCCCGTTTGGCAAGCCGGAATGAGCCCCTGATACCGCCGCGCCACGGCGCCCCCCCGTGGTCGCAACGCCCGGCAACCCCGTGGACAAAGGGGGCGGCGTCTTGGGAGACAAAAATCATAATGCTCATAAAAACAGGAGCTTGTCCATCGGGCACCCAGGCTCTAGAGTAGACCCTAGAGCGTCAGGGAGGCAGGACATGAAGATACTGATCACGGGGGGCACGGGGTTTATCGGCCGCCGTCTGGTGGCACACCTCAAGGTGGCGCACGAAGTAGTCGTGCTGACCCACCAGGGCAGCCGGGCCTACGAGCTGCTCGGCCACGATGTCACCCTGCTGGACAGCCTGGACAGGCTGGATCACCTCAATGACGTGGACATCGTCATCAACCTGGCCGGCGAACCCATCGCCGCCGGACGCTGGAGCGAGTCCCGCAAGCAGTTGCTCTGCAACAGCCGCTGGCTGCTGACCGAACAGCTGGTGGATCTCGTCAAACTATCCAGCACGCCCCCCAGATTGCTGCTCAATGCCTCCGCCATCGGCTGGTATGGCCGCCAGGATGACGCTCCTCTGGATGAAACATGCCAGAGCCCTCACGACGAATTCACCCACCGTCTCTGTCAGCAGTGGGAGCAGCTTGCCCAGCAGGCCCGCTCGGCCCAGACCCGGGTCTGCATCCTGCGCATCGGCCTGGTACTCGGCATGGAGGGGGGCGCCTTGCCCAGGATGCTGCCCCCTTACCGCCTCGGCCTCGGCGGCCCCATGGGCAGCGGCACCCAGATGATGAGCTGGATCCACGTGCAGGATCTGGTGCGGGCCATGCTGTTTCTCATCGAGCACGGCGAGTGTGACGGCATCTTCAACGGCACGGCCCCGCAACCGGTCAGCAATCGCCGGTTCAGCGAGACCCTGGCCGCCACGCTCCATCGACCGCACCTCTTCTTCGTACCGGCACCCCTCCTGCGACTCCTGATGGGAGAGGCGGCGGATCTGCTGCTCACCGGACAGCACGTGCTGCCCGCCCGCTTGCAGCAGGCCGGTTTTCACTTCAGCTTCTCGGCCCTGCCCGGCGCTCTGGACAATCTGCTGCACTCACCCCGTTGACCCAATGACACATCCCGACCGAGGTCGGGATGTGTCGAGCCATCAGAGCAGCCCCTGCCCCAGTCCCCTGAGCCGGTCGCTCAGGGTACCCGCCAGCAGTTGGCGGCGCATGCCCTGTCCAGCCAGGGTCACCAGCACGGCCCCAAGCAGGGGGAGTGCAGCCCAGATGGCCCAGTGGAACTGCCACTGCGCTCCCTCCCACCACCACTGCAGACCGAAGGAGCAGAGCTCCACCACCATGGCGGCGCAGAGCCCTGCCAGGGCACCGCTCGCCACCAGCTCCCAGCGCAGCATCTTCTCGAGCAGGGCGCTGCCCGCCCCCAAGGTGCGCATCAGCAGCAGCTCCCGGCGCCGATGGGCCATGCCGGCCTGGGTCTGGGTCAGCAGCACCAGCAGGGCGGCTACCGTCACCAGCCCGAGCATCAACCCCAGGGCGCGGCTCACCTGATCGGAGACCAGGGTGAGGCGGCCTATCAGATCCTCCACATCGATGAGGCTCACCGTGGGGTGGCGGCGGATGAGTTCCACCTCTGCCCCTCGCCCCTCAGGCGGCAGACGATAGCTGCCGAGCCAGGTCTGGGAGAAGGGGGCCAGCACGTCCGGCGAGAAGATCATGTAGAAGTTCGGCCTCATGTTGTCCCACTTGATGGACCTCAGGCTGGTCACCCTGGCCTCGAACGCCCGCCCCTCTATGGTGAAGCCGAGCACGTCTCCGAGCGCGATGCCGAGCCGTCCCGCCAGCGCCTCATCGACGGAGACCTCCCCCTTGCCGGCCAGCCATTGACCGGCAGTGACCTTGTTGTCGGCGGGCAGGGCCGATGTGGTGGTGAAGTTGAGCTCTCTGTCCACCCCCTCCCGCGCCGCATCCTCCCCCACCGCCTCACCAGCGATACGGGTCAGGCGCCCGCGCACCATGGGGTAGAAGTCCGAGGTGATGGCCCCGGCCCGGTGCAGATCGGCCAGGATCCCTTCCCGCTCGCTGTCCGCCACATTGACCAGGAAGCGGTTCGGGGCGTCGGCAGGCAACCGGGTGGAAAAATCCTCCAGCAGATCGACCCGCGCCGCCCACAGCAGCCCGAACAGCATCAGGGCCAGGGCGAAACCCGCCAGCTGGAACAGACCACTGCCCCGCTCACGGGAGAGGTGATTGATGGCCAGGCGCAGGGCATGGGGCCCCTTGAGCCGACTGCCAAGACGCAGCAGCACGGAGGCGAGCAGGGCCAGCAGCGCCATCAACACCCCCATGCCGCCGATGAGCCCGCAGGCCAGCCTGATGTCGGCGGTAAAGCCCCACACCAGGGCAAACAGCCCGATGAGCCCCACGGGCACCGTCAGCCAGGGAGGGATCCCCGCCTCCAGCTCCCGGCGCAGCACCCGCAGCGGCGGTACCTTGAGCAGCCTCAGGAAGGGGACGAACGCCAGCATCAGGGTGATGAAGAAGGCGACCGCAAGGCCCAGGGCGAAGGGTCGCCAGGAGGGGGGCGGCAGATCCGCAGGCAGCAGATCCCCCAGCAGGTTCAGGGTCAGCCACTGCATGGCGCTGCCCGCCACCAGCCCCATCAGGGCCCCCACCAGGGTCAGGGAGAACAGCAGGGTGCCCATCAGTTGCCACAGGGTGCGCCGCGAGGCCCCCAGGGTCTTGAGCAGGGCCACCATGTTGGTCTGGCGCTCGGCGAAATGGCGCACCGCTATCCCCATGGCCAGGGCGCCGAGCAGCACGCCGGCAAGGGATGCCAGACGGAAGAAGCGCTCGGCATTGCCCAGGGATTTCCCCACCTGGGTACCCTGATCGTCGGGTTTGACGAGCTTCTGCCCGGCGCTCAGCCTGGTGTTGAGCCAGGCCTCATAGCGGGCGATGGCGTCACGGGGCCCCTTGACGAGATAGCGCCACTGCTGGCGACTGCCCGGCAGCAGGGCCCCGGTCGCCTCGATATCGGCGCTGTGGATCAAGGCCCTTGGCGCCATCTGGAAGGGGCTGAACCCCTGATCCGGCTCCTGGCCCAGCTCCCCTGCCACCGTCAGCCGGGTGTTGCCGACCTCGAGTGCCTCCCCCACCTTGGCGCCGAGCAGTTGCATCACCCTGGCGGAGAGCCAGATCTCGCCGGGCGCCGGGGCGCGCTGGGGAGTGAGCTCCAGCTTGCCGTAGAAGGGAAAATCCCCGGGCACGGCGCGGATGGAGGCCAGTTGCAGGGTATCACCGTGAAACAGCATGCTGTTGAAGCTGACCGTGGTCTGCACGGCCAGCCCCTCCTGATGCGCCTGCGCCAGCCACTCTGCCGGTGCCGGCGTCGCGGAGCGCAGCACCCTGTCCCCTCCGATGAAATCCCGCCCGGAGGCCTTGAGCCCCACGTCCAGCCGATCCGCCACCAGAGCCACGCTGAGCACGCAGGCGACGCTCAGCGCCAGCGCCAGCACAAACCAGCGCAGCTCGCCGCTGAACCCTTCCCGGCGCAGCAGCTTCAATCCCAGTCGCCACTGACTCATGACGCCTCCCTCACCGTCCATGCTGCTGCCAACGATCCCCTGGTGCAGCTCTGTCTCCACTGACTCATGACAGCTCTCCCACCCTGGCCGCCATGACAGCCTGTGCCTCCAGCCGCCCGGCTGACATCACCAGCTGCCGCTGGCAGCGCTGGGCCAGCTCATGGTCATGGGTCACCACCACCAGGGTGGTGTTGTGCTCGCGGTTGAGACGAAACAGCAGTTCGATCACCGTCTCCCCTGTCTTGCTGTCGAGGTTGCCGGTGGGCTCGTCCGCCAGCAGCAGGCTGGGGCGGGTCATGAAGGCACGGGCAATGGCGACCCGCTGCTGCTCGCCGCCGGAGAGGCGCGGCGGTAGGTGGTGCAACCGCTCTCCCAGACCGACCTGGGCCAGCAGCTCCCGGGCACGGGGCTCGCTGTCGGTCTCCCCCCGCAGCTCGGCCGGCAACATGACGTTTTCCAGGGCGCTCAGGGTGGGCAGCAGCAGGAACGACTGGAACACGAACCCCACCTGCTCGGCCCGCAGCCTGGCGCGTCCCTCCTCGTCCAGCCGGGTGAGGGAGTGGCCGAGGATCTCTATCTCGCCGCTGCTCGGCAGATCGAGACCGGCCAGCAAACCGAGCAGGGTGGACTTGCCGGAACCGGACGCACCGACCAGCGCCAGCGTCTCGCCGGTATTGACTTGCAGATCGATCCCTTCAAGGATGGTGAGGCTTTCCTGACCGAGGCGAACGGTTTTACCGAGCCCCCTGACGGCGATAATGGGCGTTGAACTCATCTTGGGTATCCTGTTTGCCTGAACCTGTAATGACAATAGAACGTGGGAGTTGACTGCATGATGCGTCTCTTGTTTGCCGTGAGTTGCCTGTGCTGCTGGGCAGCGTCCGTCCAGGCCCAGACCCTGCTGGTACTGGGCGACAGCCTGAGTGCCGGCTACCAGATGCAGGCCGAACAGAGCTGGCCTGCCCTGCTCAATGAAAAGTGGCAGCAGCAGGGGGGAGAACACACCCTCATCAATGCCAGCATCAGCGGTGAAACGACCCAGGGCGGCCTGGCCCGCCTGCCCGCTCTGCTCGAAACCCACAAACCGGACTGGGTGTTGATCGAACTCGGCGCCAACGACGGGCTGCGGGGCTTTGCTCCCGCCATCACCCGGGCCAACCTGACCAAGATGATCGAGCTCGCCCGGGCGCACCAGGCGAAGACGGTGCTGACCCAGATCCTGCTGCCCCGCAACTATGGGGCGCGCTATCTGCAACAGTTCGAGCAGATCTTCCCGGATCTTGCGAAGGCCAACGACCTACCGCTGATGCCCTTCTTTCTGGATGATATTGTGCTGCGCCCTGAACTCATGATGAACGATGGACTGCACCCGACGGCCACCGCCCAGCCCCGGATCCGCGACAAGGTCGCCCGCTTTGTCGAGCCTCTGCTGACTCAGTAGCCCGGTGGCCGGGCCCCTGGCCCTTCCCCTTGCCCAGCAAAAAGCCCCGCAGTTGCGGCAATGCTGATCAGTTAAGGATCCATTGACCGATCCTTCTGCTGTAGGACAATCCGGAACCAATCACTGGTTCCGGATTTTTTATGTCTATTGCAAACGATCTGAACGA